>JAHDHB010000019.1 GCA_020631545.1 Saprospiraceae bacterium
AGCAACATACTCAAACGACGAAGATCAAACCCTGTAGCCGAACGCTGTGGATTGCCATAAACTGCTGTACTGACAAGGGCTTGCGTTTCGATCAACATCGGTCGCATTCCCTCTAGTGTGGCCGCAACAGCACTCCCACTAAGCGATTCTTCTTTTTGAGAAAGCAATAGCTCCGAGGGATTACTCACTTGCCGAAGTCCATCTGCTTGCATTTCATAGATACCTAATTCGGAGGTAGAACCAAACCGATTTTTGATCGTCCGTAAGATTCTATACGTATAATGCCGGTCGCCCTCAAACTGAAGTACCGCATCTACTATATGTTCTAGGAGTTTTGGGCCAGCAATGGATCCATCTTTTGTAATATGACCAATAAGTATAACAGGCACATTGGTTTCTTTTGCTAATCGTTGTAACTCTCCAGCACATTCTCTCACTTGTGAAATGCTACCTGGTGTAGAATCCAAATGTGGCGAAGAAAGGGTTTGGATAGAATCAATGACAAGCAAATCTGGTTGCAATTCTTTGAATTGCAGGAATATATTCTGCGTATTAGTTTCTGCTAAAATAAAACAATTGGTATTGCGAATGCCCAATCGTTCCGCTCTCATTTTTAACTGTTCCTCACTTTCTTCTCCAGTTACATAAAGAATTTTGGTCGTAAGCTGTAGAGCTACTTGTAGCATCAACGTGGATTTACCAATCCCCGGTTGCCCCCCAAGCAATATGATAGAACCCGAAACGATACCACCTCCCAAAACACGGTTAAACTCTTCATCCGGCGTTATAATTCGCCTAGTATTCCCTGTCTGAATATTTTGAAGAGGGACAGGTTTATTAGCCCGTTTCGTTGTATCATTTTGCCAAGTACGTTTCTCAACAGCTTTTGGAGTTTTAACGAGAATTTCTTCCTGATAAGTGTTCCATTCATTACAAGAATGACATTTTCCCACCCATTTAGGAGAAGAAGCACCACAATTTGAACAGAAAAATTGTTTCCTTATTTTGGCCATATTCTAATAATTAGACGATTTTTTGATTCTAAAGACAAAGGTGAGAATATTTTTTTAAAAAAAAATTTATAACGCGATTTTATAAAAAAATGCAATACTAGTATTTATTTTTTTGTGCTTCCAAAGCACTCTACTCCCTAAAAATGAATTTTTTATACTATGCCATCTGTGACACTCAAAAAAGCATCAAAAACTATAAATTTGCAGCGTTCTATCCGCTAAAACACCCTCATCAAAAAAAAAAATCTCTCAAAACTTTGCACCTAAAGTTTTTTGTCTTACCTTTGTATTAAGCGAAGGCGATAAATGTACCGCAAAAGCTATTAAAAGTAAGTTTTTTCCTTTTTCAATCAACAACAAAATTTGAAAAAAAACGAAAAAAACTTTGAACTTTAAAAAAAAGTTCTTAACTTAGCAACAGATTCAAGCAGCAAGTAAAGCGCAATAAGAAATGAAGAGAAAAAGCTGTTAGAACACAAATTTGGATAGTAACATAGTTTTATATTGTTTTTTTGGGGTTACAGGGCATCACGACTTAATTGTCTGAGCCCTGTTTTTTTTTGTCTATACTTCAAGTCTTTTGAGAAAAACGTCACTTTGAAAAACAAATCCTAGTCTTTCTTTTTCCTAGCACATTTACAAGTTTTACTTTCTAAAAACTTGCCATTCTTCAATCTTTTTCTTTATTATTACGCAATTTTTGAGACCTCCTTCTGGTAGTGTAGTGGCTCTGCTCAGAAGTAATGGATAGTTTAGACGTCGTATTTTTTTGTTAGTCAAGGCGCGAAGAAGGAAGTTAGCCGTAGCCCCCTGACCGATGAGCAACGCAGTATAACGGAAAAATAACAAGCTTAAACAGTTTAGAACTTCTGAACAGAGCCACTAGTAGATTCCTCAGTCAATGAAGCTAATCCGTCGCTTATTCTTTTTTTTAACTTGGTTATGGCTCCTACCTAACCTCTTCACCCTGTCGGCGTACTACATCAATCCTAGTACTCATTGGCTCCCCGTCTTAGCAGGTATGGCCTACCCCCTCATTTTAGCGGTCAATGTATTGCTTATCTTTCTATGGTTTTTCCTCTCCAATCGAAAGCAGATTATTCTCCCGACGGTCATGATATTGGCCGGTTGGCCACAACTACAAGCTACTTTTGGAATAAGCCTATTTAATATAGAACCCAACGGTAAAGAAATTCGGGTGATGTCCTACAACCTTCGCCACTTCGCCCTAAAAAAGGCCAATAACAAAGAAATAAACAAAGCAAAACGTGCGATAGATTTCATTCAACGAAAAACACCAGACATTCTTTGCTTACAAGAGGCTAGAAGTAAAAAAGAAATCTATCAATATATCGATCAAAACTTAGATCTCCACCACCATTTTCAATTTCATAATAGTAATACCATTTTATCAAAATATCCCCTGGTAAAAAAATTCAGCAAACGTTTTCCTAATTCTAAAAACAGCTTTCAATACGTGGATATTGTTGTAGGGCAAAAAGACACCATTCGAGTCTTTAATGTCCATTTTCAGTCACTTCGCTTTGGTAGCGAAGACTATTCAACGTTAAACAAACCAAAATTTGAAGAACAAGAACAAATTCAAACGGTTTTAAGAAAGATTGTTCACGCTAGCCGTGCTAGGGCAGAACAGGTGGAAGAGGTGAAAGAACATTTGAAACAAACGCCCTACCCCGTTATACTTTGCGGTGATTTTAATGATACGCCTAGCTCTTTTACCTACCGCCAAATCTCTACCGTTTTATTCGATACCTTTCGTGCAAAGGGTACAGGTATAGAAGCAACATACGCTGGCCCCATACCAGGATTACGCATTGATTATATTTTTGCTAGCAATGGATTTCGAGTATTCAATCACGTTGTTCAAGACTACGAATTTTCTGACCACTATCCTGTCATCACAGAAATGGAGTTACTTAAATAGTAAAGCAGACGTTACACCCCGTGAGCATTCATGATTTTATAAAACTTCCAGAAGGATCTCTTGCGAATTAAGATGTATTACCTTGTATTATTTACTAATAAATAATAACACACACAATAAGAGCTTCATAAATCATACTTCCATGCGATTTAGTTAAGAAATTTAGTCGTGTTTTCGCCCTTTTCGTCCTTGTATGCTCTTAAAAAGGTCGCAGATGTCCTTTCTCGTCATTTCTATTACGTCAGAACTTATATTTTCTCATATGTCTTATGTATTAAAAATCGCCGCAACGGCAACTCCTGACTAAACGACATTGAATCATAGTTGTTCATTTTTTCGGAGTAGACTCAAACATAAAAATAATCTCGCTGGGACAAATCTTCCCAAAATACAAGGCCAACTTATGCCTTATCCTCAAAAAGAAACCTTCACAAGTTTAAAATCTCCTTTTCTAAAGCTAGGAACAACCAAGGCATTCGCCTCAATTTGACGAGCTTCTTTAAAGATCAAGGAAAGTTTATCTTCACTGGTATGCAAAAGGCTTTTTCGTTGAGATTCTCCTATACCAGAAACTTCGTATTCATTGACATTAGTCTCAAAACGAATTTCATCATTATATAAAAATCGAAGGGTTTGCCTAGTCTTTAGCAAAAAGTAGGAAGAATAAATCGCTTTATCATCTTGCGAATACTGCCGCTTACGCAATATTTCTTTCCAATGTAACTCCCCATTAGGATGTATGGAAAACAACACAATATCATTATAATGGTAATCGATTTGCTGGCTAGTAGTAGGTTCTCCGCCATTATAATAAGAAGAATTATACCCAGAGATTCGCCTAGTATATTCACGATTTCGTTCTGCAATCAACAAAACACCTCCATCACTTCTCAAAACAATATCACGAACATCAATTTCATCGATTCCTCCTTCTCTTTTCAATTGCTTGCCAAGCATATTTACCCGAAATTTTTCATCAAAGGATAAAAAGCGAATAGCGTAAGCATCAGGCTCTTCAGGATTTATTTTCAGGTAAAAAACGCCGTTCGATTCATTGTATTTTCCATTCGAATAGAAGCCTCCAGCTACTAGCCGTTTGTTTCTACCATCGTATTTGAAATCCACATCATACCATAAGCGACCATTTAGAGGAATGGTATATTGCAAATCATCTTCTTTTTCAGGACTATAGTGGTAGAATTCAAAGCGAGCATCCTCTATTTTTAGACGGCGATTATCTTTTTCATAAACCAAATGAAGACCCGCTTCATCGTCCAACACCGCCATCAAAAAATCCTTTTCATAATCCAATTCTTTGGGGTAAAAGGTCTTATCCCAAGCCAGTTCCATTTTTTCCGTATCAAACGTAAACGCATAAATCCTGCCTGATAAATCCGCATCATAAATCATGGTATACCTACGATTTGAAGAAACAACAAGGTCTTCATTAAACGAAATTACTCCTCTAGGATCCACAATTTTAATCGTTGTGCTATCCACCAATTCGACATCCTCATCATATTTCAAGGCTTCAAAATGAACTCGTCCCCTTTTGTTATACTTATAAATAAGGGTGAAATAATCTTTCTTTGGTAAGATTCCTAAAATCGAAACACGCTTAGAGTTCAGGTCTAACTCTTTGGAAAACAACTCTCCCAAGTTTTCATCATAGCCTAATATCTCATAATCTTCTGAACGGTCACGAAAAACCAATAGGTGTTCTCCAATTTTCCCTATGATTTCAAAACCATGATCATTCCGAAAAGATTTCTCTTCAGAAATGATGATTTCTTGACCATATAATGGAGTGAAAAAACAAGAAAATAATGCCCAATAAAAGGTAAATCGTATAACTCGATATGAACACTTTAAAACCATATAGTGGATGTAAATCAATTATCAAAATAGATAATAAACTAAGCCACATTTTTCGTACCATCTTTTTTCGATAAGGTGCAAGCCCATCCAATATTACCAACATTAAAAAGCCCCCTCCTTGAACAGGTCAAGAGAGGGGGATGGACACAAAGGGCTCTGCTTATGCAATAAACCGCTTACTGGTCCTGCTGACCGGCGCCTCAACCTCCCATTTCCCATAGAGATTCGCTAGCAAGATGGTCAAATAAGACTCGGACTCCCGGTAGATACCAAGACAGACCATACAAAGCTCTAGCAAACGTTCGCGCACCCCAAACTTAAGCTTGCAAATCGGGAAAAAATTGCATTTATCTTCATCCAGAAAATCTGAAAGTCCAATAATGCGAGTGTGTGGAAGTTCTGAGGTCATCGTCACTAACCCTAACACATGACTAATGCCTGTTTCAAAACGCTTCACCTCCGTAATTTTATCGTAATTTTCTATATTATTGATAGTTTCCAATATTTTTTGATAAACGATTTCATCCGTCTTCACGATTTCCCTTAAGTGCTGTGTTGCTTGCTCTCCATACAACTTAGCAAGTTCAATACAATCAGGAATCATCAGCTTGGAAAACGCTGGATAAGTATCATCTTTCGCTCTATCCTCAAGAAATAGTGCCGCTTTTGATTTAAAGTCCTCCAAGAAGTTCTCTTTTTCGTTGGGTACTATTTTATCCTTGTCCATAGTCGTACAAATTTAAATAAATGAATAAAACAAATTTCAGCAAGGGGTAAAACATGGTCTAAAATTTCAATTTTATCTTTTTTTTCCATAAATTGCCACTTGTTGCTAACTAACGAATTTAAGGTTTACACAAAGGACGTAGGAGCGACAAAGTTAAGACTATGCACTTTTGCCATAATTTGCCATTTTCAACTTGTCGTACTCCTACGCTATCCTCCGTGTTACCCAAACCATTTTAATGATACTTTCTCAAACGACCCAGACAGTAAGAGAAAGGCTTTTGAAAATTCAGTTTATGCGTATTCGTAAATAAGCACAACACAAAACTATATCTATTTTCTATAAAAAGCAACCTTTTGATGATTTTTTATGGAAAATTTCCATTTTTTGAGTTTTTCAAGCCTCATTGATGGAATAAACTCATAAACCCAACTGTTGTGTCAGAAATGAAAAAAAAGCAAGGAGAACGTTTGAAAGCGTTTCGTATTTATGCCGGATTTACTCGAAATCAAAAGGGATTTGGACGCATACTAAGTATGGCACAAGGAACCTACTCTGCTTTAGAAAACGGAGTTACTTCCATCTCTTACAGCGTTATGTGTTCCTTAACCAAAGGTTTTCCAGAACTTAATATCAATTGGATATTAACGGGAAATGGCCCTATGATTTTACCCAATGATTTTAGAGAAAAAGGATTCCAACCCAACCTCATCCTGCTAGCCCCAAGAACGCCCAAGGAACGCCTTATTCATTACTTGAATTATCGCAATTTTTCGACACCCCAATTTTACATTTCCACAGGTCTGCCCAAAGGTTTTTTATCTAGAGGGCATCGGATTAGTACGAAGAGCCTAGAAATTCTTACCGCTGTTTTTCCTGATTTGAATATTCATTGGTTAACAACGGGGAAAGGGACGATGATTTTTGAAGACCAAGAAAGTTTAGCCTTAGAATATCAACAAATCAAAAAAATGTTGAGGATAATCTTAAAGGAGTTGAACATTGAAGGTTGGGAATAAGTAGTGAGGAAATTGCTTATCCCTTTATTCCTCGTCTAACGGACAAACTATTACCTGATTTTCGTAAAAGCTTAGCATTCATGATAGTTAATCAGGAACAGAACAGATCCCATGTTAGCTATCGCAGGCTATAGGAAAGTAGCTTCTTTGTGCTTAACATATAAGATTAAAAGCCATGTTAATTCGGTATGATTTTGGAGAATTTACGTTTCGAATTCATTTGGACTTGATAGGAATCAAAAAAAATACTATCTTCCGAACTCAATTTGACCTTAATCTAGTATCAACTATGCAAGAATTAGCCGTAGCTAAAAAAGCACTTCAAAAAAATGGGTTCCTTGATATGGAGGTCGACCCTACGTTAGACTTATTCGAGGAAATCGAAAAATTGAAGAAGGAGAAGAATGCCATTATCTTGGCACACTACTACCAAGAGCCTGATATACAAGACATTGCCGACTATATCGGTGATAGCCTTGGGCTCTCTCAAAAAGCAGCCAGTACAGATGCTGATATTATCGTTTTTGCTGGTGTCCACTTTATGGCAGAAACGGCTAAAATCTTATCTCCTGAGAAAAAAGTCTTGTTACCAGACTTGAAAGCAGGTTGCTCTTTAGCAGATTCTTGTCCTCCTCATCTCTTTAAGAAGTTTAAGGAGAAATATCCTGAGCACGTTGTGATTAGCTACATCAATTGTACTGCGGGGCTAAAGACGATGACGGATATTGTTTGTACTTCTACCAATGCCGTTCACGTTGTTGAAAGTGTGCCAAAAGATAAAGAAATCATCTTTGCTCCTGACAAAAACCTAGGCGCTTACTTAGTAAAAAAGACTGGGCGTGATATGATTTTGTGGGATGGAACTTGTATGGTACACGAGATTTTTGCGATGGAGAAAATCACAAAACTACGCGTTCGCCATCCAGAAGCGAAGTTTATCGCTCATCCAGAATGTGAAGAACGAATTTTAGATATGGCGGATTACATTGGTTCTACCAGTGGATTGCTACGCTACACTAAAGAAAATCCTGCAACTACATTTATCGTTGGCACTGAAGCAGGTATCATTCATCAAATGCAAAAAGCATCCCCAGAAAAGACCTTCATTCCTGCACCACCAGAGAATACTTGTGCTTGCAATGAATGTCCGCATATGAAATTAAATACCTTAGAGAAATTGTATCTCTGCATGAAGCATGAACTACCAGAGGTCACACTTCCAGCAGATCTAATCGAACGCGCCAAGTTGCCCATTGATCGAATGCTAGAAATTTCTGCTAAGGCAGGCTTGTAAGGTTCTCATTGTTTTCGACGCTGTCGCTTGAAAAGACACGTTGACAAAGGACATAGGACAAAAGACAATCTTCGATAGCTTTCGGAATTAAACTTAAGATATCGTGAATTATCTCGGCCTAAACAAGCCTCTAAAACATATATACTAGTGGCTCTGTTCAGAAGTTCTAGACAGTTTAATAAGAGAACTTCTTCTTCGGATCCATTTTAATAAAAACGTGCTACTCGTCTATTTACGAGTAGTACGTTTTTTATTGACATTCATCTCTATCCTGCTTGTAAAAAAGCCTAGACACCGTCACAGCGCCCTAACCCATAGGCGGATCATTCCACTTTTTGCTATCTTGTAGATAGAATCCTGCTGCAACGGCATCGTAGGCTGATTGTCAAAAGAAAAGCATTTTCATTGTTGCCTTAGTTCAAAAACCTTTTTAACTTTGCTATATTAAAAGGGGTCTTTGTAAGGAGAAACAAAACATCATTTCCAATTATTGTCTTTTTATCTCCTTGTACGCCTCTAAGATAAAGCGGCTTTTCTATGCATTTTAACGCTTTATAGGATTTTTTTGTGAGATAATTGGTGTCCCCCAAACAAACATAATTACTTAAATCAAGTATTAACACCTAAACAACAGCCTATTAATCTTCAAGGCACTTCATATGCTTACGCAAAAAAGTTGCTTAAAGTTTTTCGTAGAATTTAACCCAAATGGCCATTTTAGTTAATTTTTTTCAAATTTTAAATTATTTTATCATGAAAAACTTATTATTAAAATGTCTTTTATTTGCTATGTTTACTTTGGGTGCTTCGAATTCACAAGGGCTTAGCAGTGCTTCAATTCAGGCTGATGGTGGTGCTATTGCTGATATTATTGGCAAAATGCAGACGACTTCGTTTGCAATACCAGATTCTTACATTAATGATGGTTCTTTATCCACTCCATTGTACCTTGTAATTCAGGATAATAATAAGGAAAAAATATATTCACTCGCGACTTACGACTTAACTATTATGTTACCCGATTTGCCTACTCTAAAGTCAGGCTATGACATAACAATTAAGATTGGAAAATATTCCTATACACAAACAGTACATTAATTTACCAATAATACAGTTAAGATAAAGCACTTTTTGTTAGTGCTTTATCTTAATTCTTGAATCTTTTTATGCAACCAGAGTTCCTCTGAGACTTGTCCGCTCATATTTTCTAACTTTACCTTTACCAAGGTCTTAGAATACCTAAAGTTGTATTTCACGTCAGCTATTTTGCAAGAAAGCTCTATGAAATTCCTTAGTTTAACAGCTTGATCTTCTTTCAGTTCTTCATTTTTCAATCGCTTACGAATAAAGTCTTGAAAATTTCGACAACGCTCTAGCAAAACGGTCAAATCAAGTGTTCCTATAAGCTCAAAAATAGCCATAATATCTAAGACATATTTTCTAACAGAAAAAATCATATCTCTTGTTTTTATTTTTCTTAATTCCGCTCTTACCCTCAAATAGTTTCCTTCCGTAAAAAAGACATAGGCATGAGTAATCCTCTTTATATTATCTAGCAGTACCCCTTCATATCTAAGGTATTTTTCGTTTTCCATTACAAAAGAATTCACCTCATCTTTAGCATACATAGAGCTAAATATACTGACAATATTTATATACATTTGAGCAGCAATAGAGTTGTGTTCTACAAATAAATTTTGTTGAAGTCCTATTTTTATAAGATCATAATGCTCAGGAATACGGCTACCCTTATAGGTCAAAATCCCAAGTCCATTCATCAAGTAACTTAAAAGTGCTTTTTTCTCGGATTGCAATACATTCAACTCTTCAATAAAATCAATTTTCAAACTTTGGTAGCTTTCTATCGTGGGTTCGGATAAAAACCTTACCGACTTTTCAAAAAGATTTACGAGTGGAATTTCACGAACTTGATGCGGCAAAAACACGAGAAAAGCCGCTAATTCTTTTTCGAAATTTTCACTCAAGGCCTCCTTGTATAACTTCTTCCTTATCACATCCTCTGCACAAGTTTTCAAATAGAAAATAGCATGAGCTACAGTCATATGATATCGTGCATCACGTGGGAAATTGCTAAATTCTTTCTTGTGGTGGAATGTAGCACCAGGATGAAAGTAAGCATCATGGTGTTTTTCTGCTTGGTTGAAATGGAAAGCCATCTCCTCGTCGGGCATTACTTTCTCTAGCGATTTTGTAGTCGTATTGATATACCGCCTGTTGCTCCCACGCTTTTTATAGACTCTTGTCATTACTTTAACACGAAGCAATTCATCTTCCTCAATTTCTTTAAGGCATAAGAAATCTTCTATTTTACGCACTAATTCATGCGCTAAGTCTCGCAAAGTCCCTTCATGTACAGGCTTCTGATCATTCGCGATTATCCTCAAAAGACGTTCATCCTCCAATTGACCTTCCTCATAATTTCCTCGACAAGACAACAAATAGTTAAACATCTTCTGCTGCCTTGTGTTTTGTCCACGAATCTCTAGATCAAGAAGAAAATTTTGACAATCTTCTTCTGAATAACGCAGCATCTCAATACATTCAATCAATTTTTTATACTTCATTTTAATTCCATTTAAAATGCTTCGAAAAAATGATGTAAAAGAAGGATAAAACGGCCTAATCCAAAATGATTTGGAATCGCGTGAAGAAAATAATTGGAAATGATACGCTAAGTAATAGAATTTTATCTAGAAAAAGAAATATTCATAGAAAAATGTTTGGCATACAACCAATTTTCCACTTGCTGTTTACGAGTTATTAATCCCCTATTTTTCATCTTTCCCCCTCCATTTTTCGACAATGACAATCCCTTGAAATCCATAAAGAAAAGAACTATATTTCTCCATTTTTAAGATGGTAGAATTCTTCTCTTTCGCTTATTTCCTTCCTTAAAATGTCGTATCTTTCGGCAATAGGCTAAAGCCAATTAACGTTTGGTATTTTAGGATGAAACCGAATCATTATCGGTTTTTGGAATTCCTCTACGTCAAACAACATCTTTATAAAACAGAATTTATGGAAAAACCCTTGGTAAACCGTGTAGCAAGCAGTGGCATAATCACCTTAAATCTAGAAGATTATTTCCCTGTTGGTGAGTTGAAAGTCTTTGACATCAAGGCGTATCTCTTTCATGGTTTAATTTTGAAGGAAAAAGATTTCCGAACTGCCTTAAAAGAACATGATTGGGAACAGTATTCGGGCAAAAATTTGGCTATTCATTGCTCGGCTGATGCTATTATTCCTATTTGGGCATATATGTTGGTTGCAAATTATGCGCAACCCTACGCGAATATGATCGTAGAAGGAGATGAAAACACGTTCTATGCAACGGCTTATCACAAAGCTTTGGCCGCCATAGTACCTAGTGATTTTGATGACAAACGCATTGTTATAAAAGGGTGTAGCAATAAACCCGTCCCCGTCTCTGCTTATGTTGAATTGACTCGCCTACTACGACCTTTTGCTAAAAGCATTATGTATGGAGAGCCTTGCTCTACTGTACCCATCTATAAGAAACCAAGACCCAAAAGGAATTAATTGTTTTCTACGCTGGCGCTTGAAAAGACATATTGACAAAGGACATAAAACGGCTACGTCATTAGTTAAAAGTTAGTAGTTAAGAGTTAGTAGTTGTCCGTTTTGGCGAGAATTGAATGTAAAAAACATGTACTTTCATTTTTGCTAGAAAAGACTGTAAAACGGCCCGAAACGCCTCTATAACAGCCTGAATTTCAAACTGTCTACTTGTAACTTCGTATTTTAAAAACAACAAAATGAAAGAATGTAGTACATAGAACAATCTTCGATAACTATCGCTTGCTTTGCAGCAGAATAGCGTGAATTTGGGGGTGCGAGCGAATGTATTATAGCCTTCCTCTAGTTTTATCCTTTTGAATTATTGTAACGAATTTAAGTGTTAAGCTCCAATTTATAATCATTGAAAATCAATACCATGCGCAAAAACATCCCAGTATATGTCGTGCTGGTTCTCGTCATAGGAACATTTTTATTTTTTAGTTCCTATACGGGACAGCCTCCAGAGAAAACAAATGCAAAAAGAGTAACAAATCAAGAGAGTTTACCACAAGTTGTCCAAGCAATAAAGATCCCCGGAGATGTAAATTTAGCGGGCGAATACGTTCCTTTGAATAACTTTGATGCTAAAGAACGTTTGGATCGGGAATTTATGGTCAATTGCTATTGGCATTCTTCTACACTTTCTAATCTAAAGCTGGCGAATCGATATTTTCCTATCATTGAGCCTATTTTAGCAGAAAATGGTGTGCCTGATGATTTTAAGTACTTAGCAGTAGCAGAAAGTAGTTTAAGAAATGCGGTATCGCCTGCTGGTGCAAGAGGAATTTGGCAGTTTATGAGTGCTTCCGCTAAAGCTTATGGCCTCACGGTCAACAGCGATATTGATGAGCGCTACCATGTAGAAAAGGCAACGAAAGCTGCTTGTAAATATTTGAAAACGGCTAAAGCTAAATTTGGGAGTTGGACACTAGCAGCGGCTTCCTACAATATGGGGGAGCCTCGATTGCAAAAGCTGATCAATAATCAGAAGCAAAATAGCTATTATGACCTTGAAATGAATGGTGAGACGGCTCGCTATGTTTCTAGGATTATTGCCTTGAAAGAAATCATGAAAAACCCTACGCTATACGGTTTTTACTTGGATTCTGACGACTATTACCCACCATTGAATGACCACCGCATAATAGAGGTTAGTACGCCCGTTTCTAGTTGGGCCGATTTTGCTCAACGTAATGGAACGTCTTATCGCATGTTGAAGTTGTACAATCCGTGGTTACGCTCTGGCTCCTTAACTTCCTTGGGAGGCAAGAAGTATCAAGTCAAAGTACCATATTAATATAGTACAAGGGAGTTCGATGTATTGATTTTTCATAGAAAATCAATGCATCATGACGAATAATCTCGCTAGACACGACCAAATTACCTGTATCTTTTGAGATTTTTTACGTTATCAAAGGGCTATTAAAAATAATAATCTTATTTTTAATAGCCCTTTAAATATTAGCTTTTTCAAATTCAACCCCTACCCTACTCAACATGAATAGCAGCAAATGGAATTTCGTCGGCGGACATGGTAAAGTAAGTACAATCGTACTAAAACATGGCGTCAAAAGCGGAAATCTAATCATTTTTTGCAATTCAAAGATTTTATTGATTGATTATGACGTTTTTGAAGACAAAAGCCATTCATTTTTCATAGAAGAAGAGTTTTGCCAAATCTTTATTGAAAAAAAGAAAAAAGGATTTACCTACAATTTTGAAGTTTCCGAAGAAGTAGATACTCCACTCAACCAAAAGCGTAAAGAATATTATAGTAAAAAACTAAGAGATACTATTTTCAAAGCCTTGCTTTCCGTATTTCTCGTCATGACTTTGGTCATAAGCAGCATTGGCTATAAGAAATACCTCCAAGTTCAAGATTTAAAAAACCACCCTCTAGTAACGACCGTTAAATTGAAGATATTGGAAGGCGATTGGGAACGTCGGCACAATACTTTTTTGTACTATAATTTCAAAAATACCACTTATAAAGATCGAATGGACTTGCCGACGACAAGCAGTGGTGTTATATTAACAGAAAGTGGAATGCCCTTGGAAAATTTTGATGAATTCAACGTCATTTTCTCCTACAAAAATCCTTATAATCGTCGTATTGAATTTGACAAACCTACTTTTTGGCAGCTTTCGAAGTATGAAATTCGCATAGCTCATAAATTGAGGCAATTAATGCCTTCTATCTCTCCGACAAAATGCGAATGCATCATCAGCGCTGTATTCCAAGAAAAAGGGGTAAGAGGTTTAGCCGACTTGTATTTTCAAGATGCTTCTCCTAAAGAAAACAAATACAATAATAGTAAAACGTACCAACGTTTGATTCAAATGCCTAGTTTGAATGCTGCTCTTAATGCTTGCGACCAGTTCTGAAAAACTTTAAAAAAACAAAAGCACGCACTTTTATATTTTTTTTCTAACAAAAATTGCTTTTTTGCACAATTTGTGATAACATACAAGCGTTATAGAAACAAATAGTATGCTTACATGAAAACAATTAAGTGGAAAACAAACGATACAACTACGATGTACACTGGAAAGTACTTATAAAGGATCTCTTTGAAGAGTTTGTCCAATATTTCCTTCCCCAACTTTATCATCGGATTGATTTTACGATTGCACCAGTATTTTTGCAGCAAGAATTGGAACAAATCATTCAGGACGAATCATCCGAGGGGAAAATGATTAATGATAAACTCGTTAGAGTTAAGTTGAAAAACGGAGAAGATCGCTATATCTTAATACACATTGAGATTCAGTCTAGCAGCGACAAGCATTTTTCGTTGAGAATGTTTAAATATTTCTATCGAATTTTCGATACTTACTTGGGGGAAGACATTACAGCAATAGCGGTGTATACAGGAAAATGGCGCCCCAAAATACACGACCGTTACCTTAAGCAAGAAGATGGTATAGGAATAACGTATGTCTACCACTCCTATTGGGTAGAAGAAGCGAACAAGGAAGCTTTAAAAGCGTCCAAGAATCCCTTTGCTCTAGCAGTACTTGCAGCTAAGAACCTCAATGACACCAAGAAAGATCCTGATCTTCGTGTCAATTATAAGCTAGAATTAATATCTTTGATGAAAGATAGGCAATATACGCCACAGCAAATGCGCGCACTCTTGACTTTTATACAATTAATGCTGATCTTACCAGAGAAACAGAATTTGGAGTTCAAGAAAAAATTTAAAGCACTTTACGTAAAAAAAACTACTATGCATCCACAAGACGCAAAATCTATATTAGACCTTGCCAATATCCTTTTTGAAGTTGGTGGAGGGACTACTATTGAGAATCTCTTGCAACAAACAAAAATAGATTCCGCTAAAGAATTCCTAAAAGCAGGAGTAGCTATTGAAGTTGTTGCTTTTTCTCTAAAACTCCCCCTTGAAAAAATACTTGAAATTCAAGCACAACTTAAACTTGGCCAAGCATAGAAAATAAAAAACCGTCGAAATGAATTGACACCAATTATTTTGTCATCCATTCCGACGGTTTCAAAAAATCGTAATAAATTTCTTCTATTTCTTGTAGTAATTCATAATCTTATCGGCTAACTCTAGTCCGATGTTCCTTTGAGCTTCATTGGTTGAAGCCCCAATATGTGGTGATAAGGAAATTCTTGGATGCTCCAGCAGTTCTTTCATGGGAGTTGGCTCATTTTCAAAAACATCTAAAGCCGCAGCCGCTACTTTACCACTCTCCAATGCTGCTAATAAAGCTTGTTCATCAATAACTCCACCTCTTGCTGTATTAATTAAGCGTACACCATCTTTCATCCTAGCCATTTGATCAGCTCCAATGACAGGTTTACTTCCTGATTTGAAAGGGATATGGCAAGTGATATAATCCGCATGCTTCAACATATCTTCCATCGTATCCGTTTTTAGGGTAACGGAAAGGGAAGCATCTTTCAATTTGAAAATATTGATATCAATTTTCATTTGATCAAAAGCCCAGTCGACCGGCATGATGTTCATTCCTAGACCTAATCCCATGCGAGCTACAGACTGACCGATACGTCCAAACCCAATAATTCCTAGGGTTTTGCCACGCAGTTGAACTCCTTTGGCATAAGATTTCTTGAGCTTCTTAAAGTCTGTATTTCCTGATGCAGGCATATGTCGGTTGGCATCATAGAGAAACCTAGATATGGAGAACATATGAGCAAAAACCAACTCGGCTACAGCATCCGAAGAAGCAGCAGGCGTGTTGTATACCTTAATTCCTTTTGATTCGGCATAATTCACGTCGATATTGTCCAAACCAACACCTCCACGAGCGACCACTTTCAAATTAGGACATTGATCAATTAAATCCTTGCGGATTTTAGTCGCACTACGAACACAAATTACTTCATAGTCTTGTAAACCTTCAGCAAGTTTATCTTGAGGGATTTTGTCGGTATCAACCTGAAATCCAGCTTTTTCTAAAAGTTCTTTTCCTGCTGGGTGTATGCCATCGTTGGCTAATATTTTTATCATGGAATTCTAGATTTTCCTTAGTCAATAATTAAGCCGCGAAGTTACAGCTTTTAGGCTTAACTACTGGAAAAAATAGCACAATTTGTACATTGAACAAGAAAAACATCAAAACCATAACAGGAAGTTAATTCACAACGCATTAATATTACGACACATATTCAATCATTCCTGAAAAATGGTTAGTTCTGTATAAAAAAAACCAACATAGAACTTCAAATATTGGCCTAATTATTGTATTTTGTGACGCCCGTTACGCTTAACCAATTATTATTAATCTTTTATCAAAAACACCACCTAATTAACTTAAACATGAAAAAATTTATGTTTTATGGAGTCCTCATGACTCTATTCTTTTCTTGTGCCAAGGAACCTGTCCCTACGGCTATCTCTAACAACGAACCCATTGATGTTGATGCTATCATTGAAGAACAATTACACCGTACAAATCGTGTGTTTGAATGGGAAAATGTTGGCCTAGACGTTCTATGGTCTGCTATAGAACAAGGGGATTATATTGTGACCGTTGGCTATGGTGCCGACAACCAATTCGACCTAGCTAACAGCCCTGAATTACAGTCTCAAAAGGAACAACTTTTGAATACAATTCTAGAGATGGAGAGCAAAGTTTCCGAGCAAAACATCGAATTAAGTGACATTTTATTGAATGAAAGTGAAACTCTAACCTATTTTGATGTTTTTATTCGAAATAAAGCCACCTTAAAATACTTAAAGGAACAAGCAAATACTCGGTATTTAGAGCCTGGCAATTATATTTTCAAGAAAGAGGAACGTGATAATCCTAATCACAAATTGCTTTTAGACTTTGGTGCTGGCTGTGGTACGGATCCGCAAACCATTAATACACACGATTACACGGTAGAAGCTCCTGCTGCTTGGGTTCCTTGGAATTTTTACTTACACAATATTCCGCAAGCTTGGAATGAGAGTACTGGAGCAAACATCGAAGTTGGGGTCATTGACACGGGTATTTCACCTGATCAAGATAACTTCTCTTCAGATTTTAATTCTGGTCTTTCTAGTGGTCGTAGCGTTGGAAAAGATGGAACTTACGTAAGTTCTTGGTTACCTTGGGCTGATCCTGATGGGCCGGACGATCAATGTGGCCATGGTACTTCAATGGCTGGTATCATTGCAGCACCTAAAAATGCAGAAAATGTGCCTGTTGGTGTAGCGTACAACTGTGATCTATTTACGGTACGTGGTACAGCAGATGTTTTACTAGATGGCTATAGCGAGCAGGATGGTGTCGCAGATGCCATTACTTTGCTAGCAGGAAGAAGCAAGACTAAAATCATCAGTATGTCTTTAGGAAATATTGTTTCTGTCAGCAAAATCAAAGATGCTGTAAGATATGCTGTCAATAAAAAAGGAAAACTATTTTTTGCTGCTGGTGGAACTTCTTTTGACTTAACGACCTGGTATGGCGTTATTTTCCCTGCCTCTATGAGTGAAACGGTAGCTGTAACAGGTGTTACAGATGCCAATAACTATGAGGCTTGCGATGTTTGCCACAGTGGAAGTGAAATTGATTTTACGATCATCATGCAACGAGCTAACGATGGTTCTCGTAAATCTGTAGGTATCGGATTTGATAATGATTGGGCCAATTATATCGGTGGTTCTTCTGTTGCTACAGCTACGACAGCCGGTATTGCTGCTTTAATTTGGTCGAAATATCCAAATTTGAGAAGAAGCAAAGTACTTGATAAGCTTAAAGATGCTTCTGAGTTTTACCCTAATCGCCATAGTGATTTTGGCTATGGAAACATTGACGCCTTAGAGGCTATTCAATAATAGTTTTTCTTAAAAGCTAATATATAGAGACTTTTTGATTCCTTTCGAAGGTTCAAAAAGTCTCTTTTCATTTAAACCTGAGTTCGATTAATTTTCAGTCTTAATTTGTAGAAGAATCAACTGTTCTTCTTTTTCCAGCCCACCAACATTACTACTTGTTTAACAAGGTGTTGCAGCCCCGACAGTAGTGATAGCCGGTGCGCTTTGGCTGCTATGAAGCAGGGCGTAAATTGAGTGTGAGCGTGAGATGGAGTGTGTGCATGTTTTACAAACGGATAGCGGGATAAGCTGCCAAAAAAACTAAAGACCTTATTTACAAAGAATTAATAATCGAACTCAGGCTTTAAGGGTAGCTCTATTGTAAAAATAAAAGGTCACCGAATGGTGACCTTTGAAATGAGAAAACAAAAATTATGGCAAAGTAAAAAAGACTATTGAGATAAAATATTTTTTGTATAATTTGAGGAATAAGCTTCATTCTTGCGACATCCACCTTAAAAGGCAACGACCATATCATCATCAGTATCTAACCCTAAATCTATCAGCATAATATCTGCAATTGTTTCCTTGTTTATATAAGGAGAGTTCATGTCGGTAATCACCTTAGGTTGCTCATTGTTCATCAAGATTAAGAAACCTTTATCATGCTTTTTTGTCAATTGTTGAACATTAAAAGCCAAGACCTTGTTTCCTTCTCTTTTTACGACGACCATATCTTCTTCAGCTTCAAACACTTCTACTCCATAACTCTTCCCCACAGTCTGAATATTAACAAAAGCTTGTTTAAAGGCTTTATTCTTTTTTCGGCCTTTGTTGAAAGCGATAACCATTTTATAAGGAATCGCCTCTTGAGTTTTCGTTTCTACAATGTCAGAAGAGACCTTATTCCCATAAATATCTTCAACTTGAGCAAAAGCATCAGAAGTAAGCATCAATGTAAGCAAAGTAAGAGCAAGAATCATTAGAATATTTCTCATGATAGCGTGATTTTTTGTAGTTAGTAGTATTTTGCAAATTTAAGCTGTCACATTTTCAATCAACCCCTTCATTCGCATTGTTAAGTAGTATTACGGGAGGATTCGTAGAATGTTACAGGTAGAACACAAAAATTAATTTTACGATTCATTAAACTTGCTTAACCAACAAAATAGGCTGGAAAAAAAATTATTTTCGGATTCATTTTTAAGTATGTATTGGAGAACCAAAATTTGTCACATCAATCACTGATCTAATTTTCATGTCGCTTATTTTTCCAATCAAAACAACACTTACTACTTTAATCACTATCTACTAGACAATTACAACTTTTTATCACAATTTAACTTTCAGTATTTTTAGTAAGATTTCTATTGATTTCTACAAATTCCAAGTTAATAAAAAGCTAACCCATTAAATCAAACAATACATTTACCATGTCACTTATTACAACTGATTAGACAACCTAACAAAGCGGATAATGGATAGAAAAGAGCATTTTTAGGCAAAACACTAATTTCCGACGTCTTCTTTTTTAGCGGTTAGATTTTTCCAATCGACCACGATAAATCCCCAAATAATGACAGGCACCAAGGTGATATAACCCGTATTCCGATTAAATACACGGTAAAAAACACTGGTTTCCTGCTCTTTACCAACGAAATCGATTATAAAATCAAGGAAGAGTAGACAATAAATAAAGTAGAAGAGATGAAGAAAGAGTAAACCTAAAAGTAGTGTTTTTAAGAACCCTCGTTTTGGAGAAGAGTAACCAAAGATGAGCGCTAACAATATAGCGAAGGGCATAAAAAACGTTTTCCAACTTTGAACAGTTTGGCTCGTTTGTACCTTCTGTCCATCACGCTGATGAATCAGGCGCACCATGATATCCTTTTTTTCATCCTTGGCGGCGCTATTATCCTCCCATTTAGTATCCCAAGCAAAAGTCGATATTTTTCCTACCACACGTACATAAGAAGAAAAAGCCTGACTCACTGCTGGAATACTATACAAGAATAAAAGTATAGCATACACCAATAGGCATTTTCCAACTGCTAGAAGTATCGGTTTAAGTGGGATCATGTTGTATTGATATTTTAGTGGCCCAATTGACCCATATCGCACAGATAATCAGCGTAATAATAATAAATAGAAACTGCCAAACTAAGACATGCATAGTATCAAACAGTTCATAAGAATGGAGACCTGCTACAAAAAGCGTAGCCACACGAATGACATTAAGCAAGAGCAAAGAAATGGCTCCTAATCCGAGACCTATTAGCTTTTTGCGCCAAGATACAGGGAAGGCAGCCATTACAGCTAACAACAAAGCGATGGGTTCTAGTCCATCACACCCCCGCTTAATTGCTACAGAAAAATCAGCATTCCGTATGTTTTCCCCCATAGCTTCCGTCCCAAAGCCAAAAATATTGAGCAAAAAACTCCCAGCCTTTGCATTCCAAGCAATTATGGTAGGAAAAATGTTTGCTTTAAAACTTGGATTAGTATAAATCGCATAAAAGCCTCCCATGATTACAAAAAAGGTAAAGATAAAAACCGCTGCCGGTCTCCTTGCCCCCCACCACGCTAAAAAGCGCTGCTTAACAGTCGGTTCGACCTGATCTAACTGTCTTTTGGAACGTCTACGTTTTTTCTTTTTGTTCATAGTCTTATAGCAGTAATTTTCTTAGCAAAGTGAGGGTAATAGCTCATTCAAAAAAATCATTCTTTCAATTCTAAGCACTATTTTTCACTCAAGCGCTACAAAAGTACGGGTTTATGAGTAAAAATATGAAATATTGAAGCGTTTTGTTTTTTCATAGGTTGGCGCATAAAAGTATAGGGTAGAGCGTAGAATAACTTTTACTTTCATAGCGCATTGATTCTTCTCCGAAAAATCAAAAAAATTCTAATCCCGATATTAACCCAACACACATAGGCCATGCCGCAAGTGTGCGTGAGAGTTTGAGAGTGTGTCAGACGAGACAAAAATTTCACCCCTAATAGCTAAGGAAGATAATTTTTAACGCTGTATCCCGATAGCTATGGGGAGGAAATAAGACAGAATAAACTGTCCAGTATTTCTGAGCAGTACCACTAATCTTTTGCCCTTGTCAACGTACCTTTCCAAGCGAAGCATCGAAAATTCAGCGTTACCAAAAAGGAAAGAGCCAAGAAAAAATTCCTTGGCTCTTTTATTAAACACCATACGACATGGTATCGCAAATAGAAGATAATTTATTTACCTCCTCCCCTTGCTTTACCTTTCCCCAAACGAGGTTTTCCTGGAACTCCAGTACCCGCAGGTTTCGTCGTATTAATAGTTGTATTCGTAGTTGTATTCGTATTAGCGTCTCCTTTCCCTAAGGTTGGTTTAGGAACGGTCGTGGTTGTATTCGTATTGGCACTTCCTTTTCCTAAAGTAGGTTTTGTAGGCTTTGTTGGTGCAGGAGGAGGCGTGTACGTCGTTGTAGAAGTCGTTGTCGTTGTCGTTGTAGAAGTCGTCGTCGTTGGTTTAGGTCTAGGTTTTGGCTTAGTCGCCTTTCTAGTTTTAGAAGCTACCGACTTATCCGCAGCAAAAATAGAATCTGCTTCCATCATAGCAGCTTGCAAAGCCAACTCTTTGCATTCAGCTTCTTTTTCAGCAATAAATTCATTGACATTTTCCACCACCATTTCTTCAATGTCAGCTTGTTGTTGTTCGCTGGCAGACAAGGCTTTCTCAAAAGCCATAAAGGAGAACGCTGCCAAGAGTAAAGCAGCTAAAGTATATAGATGCGTTTTTTTCATGGTTGATTAGAGTTTGAAAATTCAAAAAATAGGGCACTGCCAAAGACAGTATAAAAAGAAAATAGACGCTTTTTTTTCAAAATCATGACCATTTTCACGATTTTTTCAAGCGATAGCCTAGAAAACTAGTGGCTACTTTTCTTCTTCTGTTTCTAAAGCAGTCGTTAAAATGGAATCGCGCAAAGCGACGACAAGTTCATCAAATTTTTCCTCACACTCCATGTCTAAAACATCGGAAAGAGAATCAATCTGCATGTTCGTTCTATCTTCTACTTGCTGCGCCATTTCTTCCTCAGTCAGTAGCTTTTCGCCTCCGCAGCTAGCCATAGCAAACAGCAGCGTACCAACGACTATCATTGATAAAAGGACTTTTTTCATTATAATTTGGTTTTATTTGACGAAAAATGGTTGTTATAACTGAACAATTCAGGCTTCAAAAATCTTAGTTTGCCCAAAGTGCTTCAAAAATATGACTTTTTACAGTCAATTTAACCTTTACCACTCGAATTCCTCACAAAATTATTCTTTGCATGAAATTTTAGCTTAAGAAAAAGTGTTCGGCTTACATCGTATTTTGAAGAAGTGCTTTTTCGGACTAACAAATATTACTTCCCAAACAACGCTCTAAAAACAATGCAAATCAAAAATAAAACACTTCCCCACATATTTATTATTCCTTGAACTTGCAAACGAAATGCCAATTTTAGAAAACCCCATAATACGATGTTTCGAATGCGTTCTTCTACACAGTCCTCTTTCTTCTAAAGAATTACAACAAAACATTTTATTATTCCAAAAAATTAGACTACCTTATTTCTAATAAGCTTTAGTCTGAAGTTAAAGTAACGTAAGTTATGCAATAGACGCACATTACATCTCACCAGTAGGCGTTATACCCAAACACCTTGAATTCGCTATTGATGGATTTTACAAACAGCCTTCTATTTAAAACAGTACATTTAAAGTAGATATTCTATGAAATTAGGAGTTATTGATTTAGGCACAAACACTTTTCACCTTTTAATTGTCGAAGTTGGCGAAAAGGGAACTTTTGTAGAATGCTACCGCAAACGTATCTATGTACAACTGGCAGAAGATGGAATTGCCAAAATAGGTAAAGCGCCTTTTCAACGCGGAATGAACGCGCTCCAATTTTATGCTAAGGTACTTGAAAAACAAGGCGTTTCAAAAGTAAAGGCGTTTGGTACAGCAGCCCTCCGCACGGCTTCCAATGGGGCTGAATTTATCCAACAGGTTAAGGCAAAAACTGGCTTGCAAATAGAGTTGATTTCGGGAATGAGGGAAGCAAGATTGATTTGTCAAGGCGTTCGTTTAGCAGTTCCTATGAGTGATACTCCTATTTTGATCATGGACATCGGTGGCGGCAGCGTCGAATTCATCATTGCTAACGATTCAGAAGTTTTCTGGGAGCAGAGTTTTCCTATCGGCGTAGCCGTTTTATTCAATTCATTCCATAAAAATGATCCGATTTCAACAACAGAAATCAAGCAAATCAAAAACCATTTAACTAGTGTATTACGTCCTTTGACCAAAGCCATTTCCAGCTATCAATTATCAACTTTAATAGGTGCTTCAGGTACTTTTGATGTCCTTGAATCTATACTTAGTGATAAGAAAACGGGGCCTTTTTATACGGCTATCCCCGCTAGTGATTTCCATCCTATTTATGATGAGTTAATCGTCTCCAACCTAGCGGAAAGACTAAAAATGAGTGCTATACCCGATTCTAGGGCTAAGCTCATCATTGTTGCTATGGTGCTTATTGAGCACATTCTTACCCAAATATCTATCGATACTATTTGGGTTTCTTCTTACGCCATGAAAGAAGGAATTTTGACAGAAATGATGGTAGAAGAGTAGAAATAGGATTTATGATGTAAGATCTATGAAAATCACTACGTAAATTATGATTTCCTAGCAAATTCAGAACCAAGAAAAAAGTGTTAAGCTTATGTTTCCTAAATAGTGCTTGACCGAAAAATCGAAATTCGAAAGCCAGGAGCGAAGTGTCGTCTGAACGCTCTGGGGGTGACCTCGCCTGCTTAAAAGTCAACCATTAGTTACACGATATGTAGCCTATTGATTTTGGAGTGTTATTTGTACATAACAGTTAAGAAAAAAGCTAAAAACCCTCTAAAACATCTATTAACTTTTAATTATCGAATGGCACAATCATTAAACAACATAAAGGCAATTTCTTCAGTCCAACTAAGCATTCTCCTTAGTCATGGCCTTAAATTCATGCTCTGTTTACTAGCAATTTTAGCCATCTCCTCTACGCTATTCGCTCAGGAAGAAGAAGATATCAAGCAAGATAACTATCAACTCATCAAGACCATTCCTGTCGAAGTAGCTTTATTGAGTACCGACAAATTGCAAAATGTTTTTGTTGTCAATAAAAAAGGGGAAGTCATCAAATACAATCCTACAGGCGAAGAATTAGCACGATTTAATGAATTCGCCCTTGGCATGCCGGGTCATATTGATGCGACTAATCCATTTCAGATTCTTCTGTTTTATCCAGATCAAGGAACTGTCGTACTCTTAAACAACACGTTGAATAAAATTGCGGAATACGATTTATTGGAATTTGATTTCATCACGACTTTATGTTTTTCTAATAATGGTAAAATTTGGCTTTATGATCCTGCTGCTTTCCAGCTCAAAAAGGTAGATCGCAATGGCCGTATTTTGCTGACGAGTCAAGAACTTTCACTTGTTTTAGAAGATGGTTTGAATCCGAATTTTATGTTGGAACGCAATAACCAACTTTTTGTGAATGATTCTACGCTAGGCGTACTTATTTTTGATGTCTATGGACAATTCATTCGCACACTCCCCTTACTTTCGCTAGAAAGCTTCCAAGTACTTGGCAATCAACTCTTATACTTCAAAAAAGGAATCCTAAATTCCTTGAATCTTCAATCCTTAACCAATCAAGAAATACGCTTGCCTCAAGCTGTAAAAGAAACCGATTTTGTCCGTGTTGAAAATGGACGTCTTTTTATCGGAACGGATAAAAAGCTTTGGGTTTATTCCTTTAAGTAGATTGACAAAAGACAATCTTAGATAACTATTGATATATTTTTTTCAAAAAATTATCGTGAGAATAATCTCACGATTTGAGAAGGCATTGACAAGAGAAAAAGAAAGGAAAAAGAAAAGAAAATACCAATTTATATACAATTTTAACTATTTTAATTTTTCAGAATAAACAAATAGAAAGGAATTCCTGAAGCCTCCGTATTTATTTTTAACAAATCAATATACTTGTGTTTTATTGTGTATAATTATTTCCCTAGAATAAATCAAGCTATAATCGAAACACCTAAGAAAAACACAAATACTCATCTCTACTATTTTCAAAGCAATCTAGAAGAATTATACTTATAAAAAGAAACCTCCCTTCACCTTCCATTTACACTTATCAACATTCAATTAACATCATGTTAGTAAAAGACTGAAAGACTTGTTAGGCTTATTTAAGCAAGGATTATATTATTTAATGTATCTTAGTAAATACTTTGCTAAATATTTCACAAAACAATACTTGTTTCTTAGATTTGTGCGAATTTGCAAAGCAAAAAAATAAGAGCCAAAGAAACATTAATTAAACTAAGCTTTGTTTCAGCACGTTTTAAGGAAAATTCGGTTTTTGTTTTTCTAAAAAAGCTTACCTCAAAAACAATGCTTTGTATAGTACAACCGATGAAGTTCCTCTACACTTATTTATAATAGGTTAAGTGTAAATTCAGAATTTCATGATAAGCTTTTTAAGGCTTATTGTATTGTTCATTCACATTTATCTTAACTCAAACTTTTACCAAACATGAAAAGAGCCAACCCAATTTTTTTACTTGTAGCAGCCTTATTCTTCGCCAAGGCGGCTACTGCTCAAGACGGCTACCCTGCCTATGCCGAGCCTGGCAAATGCTACGCTAAATGTATGATTGCTGACGAATACGAGACAACTACAGAACAGGTCTTAATTCGTGAAGCTGGTGTAAAAACCGTGGCCGTTCCTAGCACATTTACAACCACTACGGAACAAGTACTCGCCAAAGAAGGCTATTCGAAACTTTCGGCTGTTCCTGCTCAATTCACAACAGAGACGGAAAGTATGCTTGTAAAAGAAGGTTACGACACCTATCAAGTATCTGCCGCTGCTTTTGAAACCGTTACAGAAACCTACGAGATTAAACCTGCTTACACAAAGCTGGTACAAGTGCCTGCGGTTTTCGAAACAGTAACAGAGCAGTATGAGTCTGAGCCAGCCTACACAAAACTCACCGTCATACCAGCTACCTTTGAAACGATTACAGAAAAGGTACTTGTTGAAGAAGCCAATTCAGGGCCTTCTCAAACAGTTATTAAGCCTTCTTTCAAATACGAAACGGAGCAATACGAAAGCAAAGCTGCTTCTACTCGATTGGAAGTTATCCCTGCTAAATTCGAAACGGTTACAGAGACTTATGTAAAGCAACCTGCTTCTACAAAACTTACACCGATTCCTACACAGTACGAAACTGTTTCGGAAAGAAAAGAGGTTTCTCCTGCGACCACAAGATGGGAGCAAAAGAGAGCAGATCGCAACTGCCTTTCTGCTGATCCTAATGATTGTTTAGTATGGTGTCTTGTAGAAGTACCTGCGCGTTTTGAAACCATTACTCGCCAAGTACCTAAGCCTTGTACGGGTATTACCGGAGGTGACGGTGGCTGCTATACGGAAACGGCTATTCCGGAAGTGATGGGCACTCGTACCGTACAAAAATTGGTTTCCCCTGCTACAACTCGCGTTATCGAAGTGCCTGCTCAATATGCTACCCACCGAAAAGCCGTGGTAGACAAACCTGCAAGTACTACCAACTTAGATATTCCTGGGAAATACAAAACGATTACTAGACAGGTCATCAAAACGCCTGCTACCACTAGAGAAGAACTCGTCCCTGCTAAATATTCTACCCGTACCGTGAAGAAACTCGTTACGCCTGCTACCACTAGAGAAGAACTCGTCCCTGCTCAAATGGGTACACGTACCGTTCGCAAACTTGTTGAACAAGGCGCTATAGAAACTATTCCTGTTCCTGCGGAGTACAAGACCGTTACCAAGCAAGTTGTTTCTGTTCCTGCTACGACTAGAGAGGAAGCCGTACCTCCTACCTACCGTACTGAAACCAGACAGGAAATTGGCTCTGCTGCTTCCACACAAACCGTAGAAGTACCTGCTCAATACAAAACCGTTACGTCTAGAAGATTGGTTCGCCCTGGTGGTTTTACAGAGTGGAAAGAGATTATGTGTCCTTCTACCATAACGGCTGCTACGGTTCGCCAAATACAAGAGGCCTTAAGATCTCGTGGCTACGATCCTGGTCCTATTGATAATGTAATGGGCGTTCGTACCAAGTCTGCTTTGACTAAATATCAACGTGATAATGGCCTTCCTCTTGGTCAATTGGATATAGAAACGCTACGTTCTTTAGGTCTACGATAAGCATTTACTACTGCGATTAAAATCGCTTTTATAGAAATGGCTAAAAATCAGTTTTACTTGCTGATTTTTAGCCATTTTTTATTTTCCTACTAGTGAAACTGCTTATAACCTGAGTTCCATTTTTATTTTCTTCTAAATGAAGGTCTTTATTCATTTTTTGGGCAGCTTTTCCCGCTATCCGTTTGTAGTGGGTACGCTGTAGCTCCAT
>JAHDHB010000543.1 GCA_020631545.1 Saprospiraceae bacterium
GGAGAATAAGGTTAAATAATCCTCGAATTCCGTAGTGTTTCATGGCTTAAGCTCTCCTGTAGGGGGGGTATTGATAGTATTTTGGGCGATCATCCAAACGGACATGTAACCAATGAACTCCTAGCCCAGAAGTACTTAACCAAACGGGTTTCGTTGATATTCGATTTTTCATAGCTGCTCCTACGGCTTGCCAGAAAGCATGAGCTTGCTCTGTTTCTGCTCCTCGAATAAAAGTCGCCAAATGGGGGTAAATGCCTAGGGAGGAAATGGGGCAAGGAACCACCAACATGGCGTTTTTTCCTAGGTTTGGAAACGTAACGATATCGTTTTTCACGGAATTGGAACGGAAAAACTGAGCAAAAGAACGCGTATCGGGGCTTAATCCTGCAAGATTCGTGCTTTTTACAAGGACAAATTCGAAAGGTCGTTCCAATTTTGAGCTTGTTAATGCAGGTGTTTCCCAAAAATAGGCTTCAAAGGGGGCATCTTTCAAGATAGCAGAAAAATAGCTTCGAAAGGCCGCATCATCGCACCATTTTTCTAGTACTTTGGAATAACGTAAACATTTTCCATCTTCTAAAATAGTGTGATGGATTACTTTATCTTTTTCTAAGATTTTTGTCGTGTGTGTAAGCATGTTTTTGAGGTTTTGAATATGATTTACAATAGTTTAAGCAGAAATACTTGGCTCAAAACATTGTGTAATATGCTGCTTGTGCTGTAAATCGATTTTAAAGTTGTACTTCTAGAGCTTCGAAAATGTCATCCAGTTCGTCAAAAGATTTGAAGCCTACTTTCTCCTCAGATCCTCCGATTACGCTTAAGCCATAAGGTTTTACTTCTTCTAGTAAGGCTAAAGCTTCTTTTCCTGTCAAATCCATCTTAATGAGGGTGTTATGCTGTCTGCAAATATCTTTTAGAATGGATAAACGGAAAGTGTTTCCTGCTTGAATCGCTTCCCAAGAAATCCCATTGGCCGCAAAATCTAGGATGAAAAATTTTACATAAGGATCGGCGTCTTTACAAGCTGCCTGAACCTCTACATCTTCTGAGGAAGGCTCAATAATCATTTCTTTAATTAAAGGTATCCCGTCTAAAAGTCCTAGGACATTTGCTCCTTGAAAGGGGCCTACTTGAACCATGTCTAGATCGAGTAACTCGTAGGCTTCTCGAATACTTTCCACGGTAGCTACCCCGAATTCACCGACGATCTTTGGGCCTGCCAACCATCCTCGCATCGCTTGCATTTTCTTAGGATCGACATAGGCATCCGAGGCTGGATCCAAGCAAAAGCCTAGCCAATCTACTTCCCAAGCGGCGAAGTAACGGGCATCCGTCAAGTTGGCTACTTTACTAGCCTTCATTTTTGTCTTAAGCATAACGTTCCTTTTATGCCGCAAAAATAGGCTTATTAAATGGAGATTGGAAGATGAATGAAGTGAATTTTAATTAAAAAAAATTAAAAAATACGAATTTAATAGCAGCGAATTCATAGTACTTATCGTTCTTAATAGGAGTTCACCTGCTAAGTTTGTCAAAAATATGATTTGTGATGTAAGATGTATGAAACTCTTAAGGCGTAAATTTTTATTTGCTAGCAAATAAAAAGAATCCAACTGCTTAAATTTTACATCGTATTTTCAAGAAGAGCCTTTTCAGCGTTGAACCACAAAAACGAGTCATTAAACCGCTACATAATTAAACAATATTTTTTAATTCCAAAACCTTTAACATGAAAAAACAATTTACCCTTTTCCTGATGTTGCTTTCCATGACGATTGTCCAAGCACAACTTTGCCTCAACTTGAGCCTCCAAGACATAGAAGTGAATGAAGGCAATTTATTTTTTAGTATTTACCTCCATACAGCGGATAATGCAAACGGAACTTTAAATCTTTTTGCCTCTGATTTTGTTTTAAGCTACAACACGAGCAATTTCTCCAATCCAACCTTTAGTAAGGTAGACAACCCCAATCCAATCGCAGGAATCATTCAGAATGGATATTGTACCTTTAAAAGTGGCAATACTGGTCAACCTAACGCAGATGAGCTTATGCAGATGAATTATCATAACATTACTTCGACGGATTTGATAAATGACCAAATTTTTGTGAATCTAAATACCTTTGTCGTTGATAGTCAAGCTGATTTTGACAGTAATGTAGCGATTATTGATGCTACGCCTAATACGCATTGCCTTGGTCGTTATGTGCTTACGGGAATGACAGGCGATTTGAGTAATGCTGATTTATTCTGGGAGACAGAAGGCTTTGGTTTTAAAACGAAGATCTTTAGTCTTGAAACTACGGCACCCTACACGCCCTTTGAAGTTAACAACGGATGTAATACGTACATTGATTTTCGGCTTTTATTGCCTATTGAATTGCTAAGTTTTTCAGCAGAAAGAGCAAGAGAAAATGTACAATTGACTTGGAGTAGCCAAGATGAAGTCGATTTTGAAGGTTTCGAATTGCAACGTTCGCTTGACGGTGAGCTTTACCGCGATATTGCTTGGATTCCTAGTAAAGGGAATAGCACCGTTGGCACGAATACTTATGAATTTCTAGATGAAACGGCTCCTTTCAATCAATTAATCTACTACCGATTGAAGATGAAAAATCTAGACGGCAGCTTCGCTTTTTCTCCTATTCGAAATGTACGCTTGGAAAAGGAGACTTTCGGTATCGTCCAGCTTTACCCGAATCCAGCTCAAGACCAACTCCATTTAGTCCTTACAGAAAACACAAGCTCCACGGATAACATCCGCATCTTGAATACACTAGGTCAAGTAGTCCTAGAGGTAGCACCTACAGCAGCGCCATCTAATCGTTTGTCAATTAATACCTCGCCATTAGCCACAGGAATCTATATCCTTGAATTTCAGTCGGGCAACAAGCAGGTGAGTAGACGTTTTAGGAAAATGAACTAGATTTTTATAATGGAGAATGGGGACCTCTTCTTGATTTGAAGGAGCTTCCATTCTCTGTTTGTTGTATTGGTATTTTTATAGTTTGCATTTGAAAGTAATTTGTATATTATTACTTGCAAAAGGATTGTTTTGGCTTGAGCTATTTAAGTGCGAGCAAATAGAAAGGTTGTTGAGATGCTGCATTAACTCAAAATAATCAAGAGAATGGATTTTCACTACACAATTCCTTGATTTTAATCTTACTCAAAAATATCTTTGAATTGATTATTAGGATGCCTTTTAGAATGAATGAAGCCAATAATTCTTATACAATCAGTAACTCTGTAAACTACAGTATACGATTTCTTATGGGTAAAGCATCTAAATTCTAACGCCTTAAATTTCAAATTTCTGCATGGAGGATACCTTTCGGGATAAGAAGATAGCTCATTTATTTTCAAAAGTAGTTCCATCGCATATTTCTCAGCACTTTTAGAACTTGAACGATTTGCAATATTCCATTTTAATTCTTCGAATAATTCCCACGCTTTAGGTGACCAAGAAATATTCATACTTTAAGGTCACGGTTTTTTTGAAAAATCTCCTCCATCGTAAAAAACTCCCCTTCATCTATTTGTTTATCAGATTCCAACAGCATTTCCAAAACCTCTTCAACAGGTAAAGGAGGACCAGGGGTTACAAACTTATTTTTCTCTTCATAGGAAGATACAACGCCTTTATTTTTCAAAGAGTTAACAACTCGAAGAAATTCTTGAAGATAAGCTTTATTGATGTTGATCTGAAATTCCATGATACTTGTATTTTGTCCTAAGTTCTTGATTTTTTTGGGGATTTGCAAGTATTCTTCTAAGGATTAAACAAATTTAGCAATATTTCTCTAACTATACCATTCCACCTCATCCCCTTAAACAAAACACCTTTGTTCCTCTATAGCCACAAATTTTTTTCTTCCGCTTGGAACTAATTTCTTTTGAAAATTGTACTAACTAATACAAACGATAATCAACCAATTTATTTATCATGAAAACATCATTCACCATAGTATTTTTAGAACGAGAGAGCGAACGCTAGTCGCTCCCCGAATACTGTATTGGGGATGCCAGTCCCCTTGGTGTAGCATGTTAATCTTCCAAGTAAAACCTACCATTCTAGGTTTTTAACGTTCACACATCTAACATTATTTTCAAGGGGAATTGCGTATGAATCGTAGTCTGTCTGTGTACCTCAAGCACAAGCAGCTATCAACGCAAACACAACAAGTTCCTGTGGGCTAATGGTTATGCCGTCGGACTTTCACTCCGGAAATGCGAGTTCAATTCTCGTCAGGAATACGAATGGGGTGTGGGAGTGAGCTTGCGAGTGCGTGTGTCACACTCCTCCTCACTCCCACACCCAACAAACCCTTGTCGTCTATATGGTTAGGATAGGAGACTTTCAATCTCCAGAAGCGGGTTCGATTCCCGTCGAGGGTGCTGTTTTTTAGGGACTGAGTGGATATATCTGCTCAGACCTTACTATTTTCTCACTTTATACAATAATTCAAAACTAATTTTTTACAAAAATACGCGATTTTGAGGAATCAGTCAATTAGCTTTGGGAACTAAAAAAACAAGCAAAAGGTTAGTAGAAATATGAATGA
>JAHDHB010000544.1 GCA_020631545.1 Saprospiraceae bacterium
CTCTAACGATGAAGGTTTAAACGCAACTTCTGTACATTTTGCGCAGAACTCAACTTTTAAGAAACTAAGACATAACTGCCTATCCATTTGTTTTTCTACAATCTTCAGCTATGTACATCTTAATACTAATCTAATGGCCTCTGAATCATTCGAAGTACAAGGTGGTCTCCGCCTCAAAGGAGAAATTATACCCCAAGGCGCTAAAAATGAAGCCCTACAAGTGCTTTGTGCTACTCTTCTGACCTCTGAAAAGGTAACTATTTCTAATGTACCTGACATTCATGATGTCAATATGTTGTTGGATTTGTTGCGTGGCCTAGGCGTATTGGTCAAAAAACTAGGGCCAGAAACCTATTCGTTTGAAGGAGATAATATTGATCCTGAGTATTTTAACACCCAAGAATATTGGCAAAAAGCGGGAAGAATTCGAGGTTCGGTTATGCTTGTCGGGCCCTTGTTAGCTCGTTTTGGTAGAGCCGTTTTGCCAAAGCCTGGTGGAGATAAAATCGGACGTCGCCGCATGGACACGCACTTCTTGGGCTTTCAAAAACTAGGTGCTGAGTTTCATTTTGACGAGCAACGAAAAGCTTATACCGTAGAAGCTAAAAAGCTGAAAGGGAAGAAATTCTTAATGGATGAAATCTCCGTTACCGGTACGGCCAATATACTTATGGCGGCTGTTTTTGCAGAAGGAGAAACCGTTATTTATAATGCTGCTTGTGAGCCTTATTTGCAGCAGCTTTGCAGAATGCTCAACCGAATGGGGGCAAAAATCCAAGGCGTTGGCTCCAATCTGCTTACCATCCAAGGTGTTAAAGAATTACACGGTACGGAGCATCGTCTCTTGCCGGATATGATAGAGATTGGTAGTTTTATTGGACTAGCAGCGATGACGCAATCCGAAATTACCATCAAAAATTGCCAAATCGAAGAATTGGGCATTATCCCTAACGTTTTTAGACGTTTTGGGGTTCAGTTTGAATTTAGAGGAGATGATATTTACATTCCCGAACAGAAATCTTACGAAATACAAACCTTTATTGATGGTTCTATCATGACCGTTTATGATGCTCCTTGGCCTGGTTTTACGCCGGATTTAATGAGTATTCTCCTAGTCATGGCTACTCAGGCAAAAGGTAGTGCGCTTATCCATCAAAAAATGTTTGAAAGTCGCCTTTTCTTTGTTGATAAACTCATCGACATGGGCGCTAAAATCATTCTTTGCGATCCGCACCGTGCTACGGTCATTGGTCTAAATCGTGAACACTCACTTCGAGGTATTCAAATGACTTCACCCGATATTCGTGCAGGCGTAGCCCTTCTTATCGCAGCTCTTTCTGCTAAGGGTACAAGTGTTATTCATAACATTCATCAAATTGATAGAGGTTATCAAAATATCGATGGCCGCTTGAATGCCATCGGAGCCAATATCAAGCGCGTCGTCGTGAATTAAAAGCTCGCGCTGCAATAACCCAAACACCTAAGAGTTTAAGTTTACTCCGAAAAGTAGGGATTGATAAAAAATACGATTTATGATGTAAGATGTATGAAACGTTCCTAGTGGTACAGCTCAGAAATACTTGCGTAAATTATTGTTTACTAGCAAATAATAAACATCGTACTTCATGGATTTTACATCGTATTTTGAAGAACAGCCCTAATATAAGATGGAGAATGGAGAAATGGAAGATTTCGCAAAACAGCGGTATACTCCATCCTGCATTCTCCATCCTCAATTTAGTAAAACGTTTATGGAAGAACAGAAGGTATCTTATTTAGATGGGTTAAATGAAGTGCAGCGTGGAGCAGTGACGACAACGGAAGGGCCTGTATTGGTTATTGCGGGGCCTGGTTCAGGTAAAACAAGGGTCTTGACCTATAGAATCGCCCATTTAATTCAAGAAGGTGTTGCCCCGTATAATATTCTTACCCTGACCTTTACGAATAAGGCAGCGAAGGAAATGAAAGAGCGAATTAGTCAGGTAGTCGGCAAGCGAGCGGCTTATGTTTGGGCTGGTACATTTCACTCCATTTTTGCTAGAATCCTACGAGTAGAAGCGGAAAAATTGGGCTATTCCAGCAATTTTACGATATACGACTCGAAAGATACCTCTAGTATTCTTGCCGCCATTATCGCTGAAATGCGCTTAGATTCAAAAACTTACGATACAAATGGTGTTAAGGCACGGATTTCTTCAGCGAAGAGCAATTTGATTTCTCCAGCAGCCTATGAGCAAAATCAGCAATTGATGATGCAAGATAGGAAGAGCAGACGCCCTTATTTGTTTAGAATTTACAAGCAATACGCTATGCGTTGCAAACGAGCTGGAGCGATGGATTTTGATGATCTGTTGTACCAGATGTTTGTCCTATTACACAAAAATCCTGATGGCGTTTTAGAGAAATACCGTAAGAAATTCCCTTATGTGCTTGTCGATGAGTTTCAGGATACCAACTTCTTGCAGTACAGCATTATCAAGAAACTCGTCAATTATCCTAAAAGTCCTAGAAACATTTGTGTCGTAGGAGATGATGCACAAAGTATCTATGCTTTTCGTGGGGCTACCATTGAAAATATCTTGAATTTCAAGCGCGACTATCCAAAGTTGCAGACATTTAAGTTGGAACAAAATTACCGTTCTACTAATCATATCGTACAAGCAGCGAATGAGTTGATACTCCACAATACGGGGCAAATTCAAAAAAAAATTTGGTCTTTCAAGGGAGAAGGCCAAAAAATTCAGTTGATAAAAGCGGTGTCGGATAGTGAGGAAGGACGTCGAATAGCGGGAATGATTCTAGAACAAAAGACACGTTATCACTTGAAAAACAAAGATGTAGCAATCCTTTATCGAACGAATGCGCAATCCAGGGTTTTTGAGGAGTTTTTGCGACGCTATGATATTCTTTACAAGGTGTATGGTGGTTTGTCTTTTTACCAACGGAAAGAAATTAAGGATGTTATTGCGTATTTACGCTTGGTGGTAAACCCCAATGATGAGGAAGCCTTGCGCCGCGTACTCAATTATCCGACGCGAGGCATTGGAAAAGGCACCATCGAAATGGTAAGCCAACTGGCTAATGAATACGATACCACACCTTGGGCGATTTTGGAAAAGGCTAATACCCTTGGTTTCAAGCCGAAAGCTGCTAAATCTTTATTGGCTTTTGTGAATATGATTAAAGGTTTTCAGCGTCGTCTAGCTACGGATAATGCTTTTGAACTGGCAGAACACGTCGCGAAGAAATCAACCATCCTAGCCAAACTTGATCAAGATACCACTGTACAAGGAATTAGTCGAAGGGATAATGTTCGAGAATTACTAGACGGTATCAAGGATTTTGTTGATAATGATGAGTTGATTGACGAAGCGACCTTACCCGATAAAAGCTTGCCCAATTATCTTCAAAATATCGCCTTGCTTACCGACCAAGATAGCGATAAAGAAAATGATGATCGAGTAGCTCTAATGTCTATACATGCCGCTAAGGGGCTGGAATTCAAGTCTGTATTTGTTGCAGGTATGGAAGAGCAGTTGTTCCCTTCCTTTATGGCTTTGCAGGAAGCAGGCGGTTTGGATGAGGAACGCCGTTTGTTTTATGTGGCAGTGACAAGGGCGGAGGAGTTCTTGACACTTTCTTTTGCAGGAAGCCGCTACCGCTATGGAAAATTGAATAACTACCAACCGAGTCGCTTCTTATCAGAGATTTCAGAGGAAAATCTGGAGCAACCCATTTATTCCAAAGCAGAGCGCCAAAATGTGCTTGGCGAACAGCGTAGTGGTATCAAGGGCTTTTCTAAACCTATGCCTAGACGTAGTACCCTTGGTACTAACACGAATCATGAGGTGAAAAATACCGCAGATTATAAGGTTTGCAAACCGGGGCAAATCGAAGCGGGCTTAAAAATCGAACATATTCGCTTCGGCGCTGGTGTCATCGTAAAATTGGAGGGTGCCGGCAAAAATGCTATCGTACATATCGACTTTGGCCATGAAGTGAAAAGAATTGTGCTACGCTTCGCAAAACTGAAAATTGTTTAATCCTTGAGAGTTATCCGCTGTTTTAGTCTAATGTTTCATACCTGTCATGTTTCCCCGTCAAACGTTGAGAGTTATCCTCGATAGCTATAGAGAGCTATTTTTGACGGAGTTTAGTTGGTAAATCTTATTGAACGAACAACTTTAAATCGGCTTCTAAACAAAAATAACTCGTACATTTGCTTGATAAAGTGTGTCTTTAAACAATAAGGAAATGGAAAGTATCATCATAAAAAAGCTGGGCGCAATTAATGAAGTAGATATACCACTAAACAAGGTCAATGTATTCATTGGGCCACAGAGCAGTGGGAAAAGTACTTTAGTTAAGGTCATTTGTTTTTGCAAATGGGTCGAAAAACGAGTTTTTATTGATGGCGAAAAAGCGAATTTTGGCTCTAAGGAAGCGCTTTTAGAAGCCTTGAAGCGTTTTCATCGCTTAGATGATGTCTATTTTACGAAAGAAACCCATATTGAATATAAGGGAAAGGTTATCCATTTAAGATGCTCAGATAAGGAATGCTTTA
>JAHDHB010000545.1 GCA_020631545.1 Saprospiraceae bacterium
GTTGTCTTGTTGAAAAATTTTATGGTCGTTGCTCGACATCATTATAACTACAAGGAACCGCAATAAGTTCCTTCGATTGATGAGATTTTTTTGGTAGAGGTGTGGCAACTACTAACTTTTACCTTGCAGCATTATGCTGCCCTATTCATATCGCAAAGACTCAATCGGATCCATTCTCGCTGCTTTCAAAGCAGGGTACAAGCCCGAGACCGCTCCCACAAAAAAGCAAACACTTATGCCCATAAAAATCCATCGCCAAGGAATATAAAAGGTAGCCCCCATAATCAAAGAAACCCCAAAGCCCGCTAGAATCCCCAGTAAAACCCCTAGGACACCACCCATTTGACAAATCACAATCGCTTCCGTCAAAAATTGAAGCAAGATATTTTCACGAGTAGCCCCAATCGCTTTGCAAATACCAATTTCGCGCGTACGCTCCGTTACCGAAACTAACATGATATTCATAAGGCCAATAGCAGCACCAAGTAAGGTGATAATCCCAATAACAATCGTTGCCCAACGGATATACTTCGTGTTTTCCTCTAAGAGTTTCACCAAGCTATCGCTTTTACTAATTTCAAAATCATTGGCCTCCTCTACCCGCAAGCGTCGCGCTTGACGAAAAGAACCAATGGCCGCATCAACAGCAGCATCCATTTCTACAGGATTTTGAATGATGACCGAAATGTTATAATTCGAATTTTGCGTCGCATAAAATCGTTTTGCATTCAATAGAGGAATGAAGACCGTACGATCACCAGAAAAGGAACTACTAGAACCTTTCTCTTTCATGATTCCAATGACGCGATACTTGTAAGTCCCTACCGTAATGATAGCGCCTTCTTCTACATCTTTATTCTTAAAATTCAGCTTACTCGCTATTTCTGAGCCGATAACGGCAACATTTCGCCCATTTTCAACTTCATTAAACGTGAAATTTCGGCCATAACTCAAATCATAACCCGCTGCTTCAAAATAGTTGTCATCTGCACCATATATAGTAATGTTTGGATTCGTCGATTCATTACCGAATTTAGCGGTTCCAATAGAAGTACACCGCAAATGCACAGAAACCTTGGCTCCAAAGTCATAAGCAGCTCTGAAATCTTTCGCTTGGTCATAGGAAATCACAGGCCCCCGATCTCTTCTACGATGCCGCCCGCCACTACTAACGCCCGTTCCTTTACGGATGATATTGAAGGTATTCGCCCCCATGCTCGTAAAATTGTCTGCCATCGCCGAGTTGATACTATCAATAGATGTCAGAATCCCCACAAGCGCCATAATACCAAAGGCGATGATCAGTAAAGTCAGCACTGAACGCAAGAAGTTGCCTCTGATGGATCGAATGGCTTGTCGTATGTTTTCTCGTATATCCATGGTTGATAGTTAAGCGTTAGGAGTTTAAAGTTAAGAGTTATCCTCAAGCGATTTTTGACGAATTTTTTATATACACACAGCTCAATGAGTTGCTCATGCCTGACACCTGACGTTTCGTCCTTGGCTCCTTTTTTCCAATACGCTAAAATACATATAAAGACTAGGAGATGAACTAAGATTTAGAGACACTTAACGATTTAATGGATTAATGACACTTGATAGCCGATTTATTGCTATAAGCAAGGAGATAAAATCCAAGAAAAGATAGAAACTCGGGATAAGATTTCTAGTGCTACGACATTCCTTCGCTAAGAAGAAACATCACAAAATCACCCTCTTGGATCATCAATAAACCGAGATCAATCAGTATAAATACCTTCCTGACGCCTCAAAATCCACCTTTTACCCTCATCTCTACTTGAAAAAATGCGCAAAGCGCAAAAATTGCTTTGATAAACAGTATTAAAATCCTACCTTTGCAAGCCGAAAAATGAACGTAGTCAAAAGAATTATATGCTTCTGCGTTTTTTCGAATGTTAGGTAGTTGGGGTGAAATGCAACAACGATTTAGCAATAGCCATGTGTATAATTAAAACAGTTAATTTATAAAAATTATGGAGTTCTTAGTTTATGCTCTTCCCTTATTTGGGGTACTCGCTCTAGTTTACATTGCCATTCAAGCGGCATGGGTAAACAAGCAAGACGCGGGTGAAGCGAAAATGCAAGATATTGCGAATCATATCGCAGAAGGGGCTATGGCCTTCTTGAAAGCGGAATACCGCCTTTTGACGATTTTCGTCGTCATCGCTAGTGTTTTATTAGCTATACTTTCAACCATTGTAGACACTTCACACTGGTTGATCGTTGTGGCCTTTATTTTAGGTGCTGCTTTTTCTGCTCTCGCAGGGATGATTGGAATGAGAATCGCTACCAAAGCGAACGTTCGAACAACACAAGCCGCACGTACGAGTCTTCCACAAGCCCTAAAAGTTGCTTTTACAGGAGGTGCTGTTATGGGATTAGGTGTTGCAGGTTTGGCCGTATTGGGACTAAGTTCCTTATTTGCCATTTTCTATTTATACTTCATGAATGGTGCTTGGACAAGCGTCCATGACATGACAATTCTACTAGAAGTATTGGCAGGCTTCTCCTTAGGAGCGGAGTCAATTGCTCTTTTTGCTCGTGTAGGTGGTGGTATTTATACCAAAGCGGCTGATGTAGGTGCTGACTTAGTAGGAAAAGTAGAGGCAGGAATTCCTGAAGATGATCCACGTAATCCAGCTACTATCGCTGATAACGTAGGAGATAATGTTGGTGATGTAGCCGGTATGGGAGCTGACCTTTTCGGTTCTTATGTTGCTACCGTACTAGCAGCTATGGTACTAGGAAACTATATCATTCGCGATATGGGAGGAAGTATTCAAGATGCCTTTGGCGGCATCGGCCCAATTTTATTGCCGGTTGTTATTGCTTGTTTAGGTATTGTATTCTCTATTGCAGGTACGTTCTTTATCCGTATCAAAGATAATAACGCGAAGGAAGCAGAAGTTCAAAAAGCCTTGAATATGGGCAACTGGTCTTCTATCATCTTTACCGCCATTGCCTCTTTCTTCGTCATCCAATGGATGCTTCCAGAAACGATGACAATGAGCTTGTTAGGAGATAGTGGGGATTGGATTCCTACAGCTATTCCTTCTATGAATGTCTTTTATTCTGTCCTTGTAGGTTTGGCCGTTGGTGGTTTGATTTCTGCTATTACAGAATACTATACAGGTATGGGCAAAAAGCCTGTAATGAGCATCATTCAAAACTCTTCTACAGGAGCCGCTACCAATATTATCGCGGGGTTAGGCGTAGGAATGATTTCTACTTTCCTTCCTGTTTTATTGTTTGCTGGAGCTATTTGGGCCACGTATTCGCTTGCTGGATTCTACGGTGTAGCGATTGCCGCTTCTGGTATGATGGCTACTACGGCTATGCAATTAGCAATTGACGCCTTCGGTCCTATCGCGGATAATGCTGGTGGTATTGCAGAAATGAGTGAATTGCCTGACCACGTTCGTGAGCGTACCGATATTTTGGATTCTGTAGGAAATACTACCGCAGCAGTCGGTAAAGGTTTTGCCATTGCTTCAGCAGCTTTGACAGCTTTAGGACTTTTTGCCGCTTATGTTACCTTTACAGGTATTGACGGTATCAACATCTTTAAAGCAGATGTACTAGCAGCCTTATTTATTGGAGGTATGATTCCTGTCGTTTTCTCTGCTTTAGCTATGAATTCTGTAGGAAAAGCAGCCATGGAAATGGTTGTGGAAGTTCGTCGTCAATTTAGAGAAATCCCTGGTATCCTTGAAGGTACAGGAAAACCTGAATACGATAAATGTGTAGAAATTTCTACTAATGCCGCCCTGAAAGAAATGATGTTGCCAGGAGCAATGACCATTGTCTTCCCAATTTTGATTGGTTTCTTGATGGGGCCTGAAGCACTAGGCGCTTATATGGCAGGTGTTGCCGTTTCTGGTGTGATGTGGGCTATCTTCCAAAACAATGCTGGTGGTGCTTGGGATAATGCGAAAAAATCCTTCGAAGCTGGTGTTGAGATTGATGGAAAAATGACCTACAAAGGTTCTGATGCACACAAAGCTGCTGTAACTGGTGATACCGTAGGTGATCCTTTCAAAGATACTTCTGGTCCTTCTATGAATATCTTGATTAAATTGACCTGCTTAGTAGGCTTGATTATCGCTCCTATCCTAGGACAAAATAATGGCGCTGGTCATTCTTCTTCTGAAGATGCGACTAAAATCGAAAAAACGATTTCTATGTCTAAGGAATCTATTGATCAAAAAGCTGAAGAGACTTACAAGTTGAGATAATTCCTTGACTTATAAAATTTATAAAGGGTTTGCAAAGCACTACGTTTTGCAAACCCTTTTTTTGGGGCCTTGGTGAAAGGAGGATTATCCACTAAAGCAGATATGCCAATAGTTAGCTTGACAAGATTCCAGTCGCTTTAACCTTGCCCAAAAGGGAACAGCTTCGCGGTACGTTTGAAGCGTGGATTTTGCGAGCTGGCAACGTACTGCGCTTCTTATACACCTTGAAAATTAGGCGAATGTTCTTGCCTCGTTTCCTGCGTTTATTAATTTTTCAGGGATTTTATCGTCGAATACAATGGC
>JAHDHB010000546.1 GCA_020631545.1 Saprospiraceae bacterium
GGACAACTACTAACTCTTCACTCCTAACTCTTAACTAATGGCGTAGCCGTCTTGTGCCTTATGTGTTTCAAAATCGCCGTAACGGCAACTCATCACTAAACAACATTTGATCTTACATCATAAATGATCCAAGCTCAAACCTACACTATTCCTTTCCTTTCTTTTGGTCACCACTTGGTTTTGGCCCACGGCTTCGTCGATTCCTTCCACGACTTCTTCTACTCTTTGTTTCCGTAGTACCTTCCTTGCCTTGTGTTTTCTTCTGAGAAGTATTTTGTTGAGGCTTAGAAGTTGCCTTCGGATTTTTATCCTTATGCCTAGTGTTTCGTTGGTTCGGATTTTTATCTTTACCCGTAGGTCTAGGTTTTCTAGACGAAGAGTCAGCAGTTTTGCCCTTCTCTGTAGGACGCTGCTTAGTATTCGGTGCAGCAGACTTCTCGATATTAGCGCCTTTCCTTGACTTGTTGTTCGAAGAGGAAGCATTTCCTTTGGCCCCACGTCCAGAAGAATTCTTTGGCGTGGATTTTTGTTGATTAGTGCTTTTTTGAGGCTTATTGCTCGTCGTAGACTTAGGCTTATTCCCTGTGCCGGTCTTTCTTCGGTCAGCACCGCCTTTTGAAGCAGGAGAGCCAGAATTCGACGCTTTCTTACGCTTTTTCTTTCTTCTACGCTTCTCCGGTGGCAATTCAATTTCCCCTGAGCCATCTTCAAACCCAATCTCAGCAATATAATCCGCTGCCAAAAGCTTAGAGTCTATCAATTCCACTGCTTTTCCTCCAGTTGCATTGAGTTTTAGTATCTCCTTGACACGTTCTACAGGAACAGGATAATATTTGCCAATATTATCCTTATAAGCGTAATACATGATACCTTTAAAAATATCCGTTTTAAGCAAGACTGCCATACCCGCTTCGGTATATAACTTATCAGCTTTTTTAGGAAATGCTTTCAAGGCATCCAAGTAGGTATCCAGTTCATAATTTAGACAGCACTTCAAGCGCCCGCATTGGCCAGATAATTTAGATTGGTTGATGGCTAGATTTTGGTAGCGTGCCGCCGTCGTAGAAACCGACTTAAAGTCCGTTAGCCAAGTCGAGCAACAAAGCTCACGGCCACAAGAACCCAAGCCACCTATACGAGCAGATTCCTGTCTCGCACCGATTTGCCGCATCTCTATTTTGATACGGAACTCTCGTGCATAATGACGGATTAGCTCCCTGAAATCGACCCTTCCTTCCGCAGTATAATAGAACGTTGCTTTTCGTTTATCTCCTTGATATTCAACATCTCCGATTTTCATGTCTAAGTTCAGGCTACGAGCAATAGCCCTACTCCTAACCATGACACTTTGCTCCTTTGCCCTAGCCTCTTCTAAGCGTTCTATATCACGCTCATTCGCTATGCGGACAACATTGAAGGCGACAGCTTCTTCCGTTACCCGCTTCTTTTTCATTTGCAAGCGGACAAGCTCCCCCATAAGAGATACACGCCCCATATCATATCCCGTACCTGCTTCCACAACCACCGTTTGGCTATTGTGCATCGGCATTTGGCTTGGTTTCCTATAAAAACCCTTTCGAGCTCCGTTCTTGAATGAAACCTCTATGATGTCTAGCTCTTCGTAATCAGGAATATCCATCTTAGACAGCCAGTCGAAGGTATTGAGTTTATTGCAGCCTCCAGTGGAACAATGTCCATTGTTTTGGCAGCCTTTCGGTGAGCCACCGCCGCTTGAACAGCTTTTACAAGCCATAATTTATATATTTGAGGAATTAACTGCTAAATGGCAATTAATTTCTTGTTAAGTTAATGAAGGAAAATAGCCTCAATTCTCGTCGATTCTTCTCGCAAGAGGTCATTTCTTTCCTTTCAAAATTTTATTAATTTGAATGGAAGCATCCAAGAAAAGTACCTTTGGATGAGCATTCCGCTCTATATAGTAGAAACAGTTGTTAAGTACTGTTGAAATAGGTTCAATTTGCTCATATTCAATGACCTTTGTCATTTTTTGAGCGGTAGTCAATTCGTTGGGTTGCAAGCGTGCTTTGGCATCCCCAACCAGCTTAATGACCATGTATTCTCTAAGGAAATGTAAGGCATAGCGCAAAAACTGTTTTTGATTTTCTCTTCCAAGTTTTGCAAATTCGTCTACCCATTCCACGAGTTCCGTTGCTTTTCCTAGATAACAAACTCGGAACCATTTGAGAAATCCTGTAGCATTGTCATTGGTCGCGTTTCCTATTAAGGAAAGGGCTTCCGTGAAATTGCCGTCTGCTAGAAATGCAATACGCTGAGCCTCTTGCTCTTCAACCTGCTTACGTGCCACTAAAGCATGAACGATATCTTCGTGCTTCAATTTGTTCATCGTAAGTAGCTGACAGCGTGAAAGAATCGTATTTAAGATCAATTCTTGGTTCTCTGCTACTAGGATAAACAGCGTATTTTCAGGAGGTTCCTCTATCAGCTTCAACAAGCGATTCCCTTCTTTCCCTAAGTATTCAGGCAACCACATAATCAGAATCTTATGAGTGCCTTCGAAGGTTTTGAAGCTCAGTTTTTTAATGATGTCAACACATTCGTCCCTAGTGATATTTCCTTGCTTATTTTCCGCATCCAAGGCTTGTAGCCACTGATTGATTTCTAAGTAGGAATTTGATGCAATACTTGCCCTCCACTGCTTTAAAAAGTGCGTACTCACCATCTTTGAGCCCACTGTAGGGTAAGAAAAATGAACGTCTGGATGAATCAGTTTTCCTACTTTGTTGCAGCTACGGCATGTACCGCAAGAATCATTCTCTGTAGGTTGTTCGCAAAGGACAAATTGAGCAAAAGCAATCGCCAACGACAAGTTTCCTGAGCCTTGTGGCCCTAGAAAAATCTGTGCATGCGGCATCCGCCCTCCTTTTACGGAAGATATAAGCCGCTGCTTGATTTTTTCTTGTCCTATGACGTCTTTAAACTGCATTTTTCTAGAATATTGAGGATGGAGAATTGAGGATGGAGAATTATTTTATCCTGCTCTTCAATAGCACCACACAGCTTTTTGTTTTAATTATTTGAGACCAAACTGAGAAGTCTCTTCTTCAAAATATCATTTGCTAACAAACAATAATTTTCGTTGTCTAATCGTTAAAAACGTCCTGACGATCAACTCCTAATTCGTAATTCCTCACTCGTAATTCCTAATTCGTAATTCCTATTCCACTCAAATTGCTTGGAGAATTTCCTCGGATGCAGGTTCTGTACGAGGATCAAACACAGAGATTAATTGACCTTTGGTATCTAGAAGGTATTTTTGGAAATTCCAAGTAACTTCACTGTCCTGAACACCATTTAGCGCCTTTTGGGTCAACCATTTATACAAAGGATGCATGTCATCTCCCTTAACGGAAATCTTGGCAGCCATAGGGAATGTAACGCCAAATTTGGTACTACAAAATGACTGAATTTCTTGGTTACTTCCTGGTTCTTGTCCACCAAAGTTATTGGCAGGAATACCCACCACGACCAATCGGTCAGCAAATTCAGTGTGTAAGTCCTGTAATTGAGCATATTGAGGCGTAAGACCACATTCAGAAGCTACATTCACCACCAAAATCTTTTTCCCTTCAAAGGCAGCAAAATCAAGGTCACCTCCACGTATGTCTTTTATCTTAAAGCTATATATTGAAGTCATTAATGACGATAGTTAAAAATTCCAAATTATTGGAACTGTTTGAAATTATTGCGTAAATGTACAATTTTATTGTCGAATAAAAAATAGTTCCTATCGGGGTATTTGATTAATGCTAGGGTAGTTGGGGCTTTTTTGCTTTTTTATTCATTTTTTTGAGGTTAGAGGGAGGGGAAGTTCGAAATTTATGGCTCCACACTTGGGCTTAGGGCTTTGCTCAATAAAAAAATTATCCATTTGGTTAAAAAAATTGCGTTTTAAACAAAAAAATGATATTTTTGTAGCAAAATAATGCAACTGAATTTATGGAATTATTCCAAAACACTGTTAATCATTTATATGTCAATGTGATTCTGCCTTTGGCTTTGCCCAAGCTGTATTCCTATTCCGTTCCAGAAGAATGGCAGGATAAAATAGCTGTAGGGAAGCGTGTAGAAGTTCAATTTGGTAAAAATAAATTATATTCAGCGCTAGTTCGGAGCATTACTAAGGAGCAGCCGGCTTATAAATCAAAGCCTATATTCTCCGTATTGGATAATGTGCCGATATTGCAAGAACGCCATTTAAAATTGTGGGAATGGATGGCGGATTATTACGTTTGTACGCTAGGAGAGGTGATGAATGCAGCCCTACCAGCGGGCTTGAAACTAGCTAGTGAGACAAAAGTTATGATTAGTCCGCTATTTAATGGCGACTACTCGAATCTAAATGACAAAGAATATTTGATTGCAGAAGCCTTGAGCATTCAGCAAGAATTATCCATAGACGATATACAGAAAATACTCAATCAGAAAACGGTTTATCCCTTGATTAATGAATTGTTAGCCAAGGGCGTTATTGTCTTACAAGAAGAATTAAAACTCAAATTC
>JAHDHB010000547.1 GCA_020631545.1 Saprospiraceae bacterium
GGGCAAAATCTTCCAATTCAAATATAACTACAGGACAGGCTACGAAACGGATGACGCTTTTCTCCTTTCTGCCCAAGACACTGCTTTTATGGTTATCGGCAACCTTACGGAGTTTGAATATATTGGACTGAAAACACAAGTAGAAGAAATCGAAGAAGAAGAGGACGAAGACTTCGATGATTTTGATATGGGGATGTTTTAGATGGACTGTTGGACAAAGGACATAAGACAAAGGACAATCCACGATAGCTATCTGGATTTTAACTTCGTTAAAAATATGACTTCGTCTTAATTAACAACTGATAGTCAACTCGTAATTCTCCATTCGTAATTCCTAATTCTTCATTCGTAATTCCTAATTCAAAAAAGATGGCCAGAAAGATAAATTTATCCAACGAAAAAGGAAGAGATACCGTTGTAAACTTCCAAGGACAGACGGCGAAAAAAACAACTCGCTTTGTCACCCCTGACGGTGCCCCCATTAAGAATAAAAAATACATCAAATCGACTGCTAAACAGAGCCTAGCGAAGCTGGTAGAAAAATACGGTTCCCTAGAAGATTTAGCCGATGCGATAATTAGTGAGGATCCAGAATTAGACTTTGAAGTTACTGGAAAATTCCTAACGCAAACCTCTCGCGTCTATGTCAATGACCAGAATAAAGTGGTCTTTCGCATAAAGAAGACAGAGAAAATATTTGACAATAAAGGAGGCTTAAAAGATTCACGCCCCCCCAAGCAACTCATTGCCAATATCAACACGGACAAACCACTCAAGTGGTCAGGCAAAATGTTTCCTAAATCGAAGATTTACAATAAGTTCGTCTTCATTCGAAAATACCAAATCGTCCATGATTCGGGCTTGAAATACGATTTTCTTTACGATATAGCGAAGAAGTTACAAGAGAAAAATGCGATGATGCTCATCGGTAGTGGTAAGGGAACTGGCCCTGCTATTATGCAAGACGGAGGAAAACCCTTCCGAATTTTTCTAGAAGGCAAAGTAAAAGGCGAAGAGTACTTGCTCCTAATGCACATCTCCAACCTAGAACTAAAACCCATTCCAGAATAAAAGCGGCAAAGCCGCTGTTTTAGTAGAGCGTAGAGGGTAGAAAGTATAGAGACTTTACCGTCATAACCATTTGACTTTTCGTAGAAAATCTCTCTACACTCTACTTTCTACCCTCTACAAATTTTGCAAAAATTAACTCCTAACTCTTAACTACCAAAATGAGTATCGAAAAATTTCAACCACGCATAAAAAATTATAAGCTCAAAGTAGCTTCACGCTATATTTCAATTGATCCCGAGCATTTTGAACGCATCACACCACAAGATCGCTTCTTAGTATCAACAAAATACGATGGTCATTTTTATGGCATGGTTCACAACAGTGAGGAAACCTATTTTCTTAGTCCCAAAGGAAAGGTCGTCAATGACATTGCCCTAGTCCATACGGTCAAAGCGGCTCTAGATAAAAAAGGAATAAAAGAGGTTTGTTTGGTAGGAGAACTCTACTTGGCGACGGAAGAGCGTACTAGGCATTTTAATTTAAGAAGAGCGCTTTCAGAAAAAGATGAGAATATCGGTTTTGCCGTTTTTGGAATCCTAGATAAAGATGGAGAAGCCGTTTATGATAAAGATGCTTTTGAAGTCATGGAAATGCTTAAGGAATTTGTCCCTTCTTCTGGGAAATTCCACTTGGTAGAACACACGGAAGTCACAAGCCGTTCTGCCATCAAAGAGCTTTTCGAAGAAGCTATGCACAAGGATTTAGAAGGGGTAGTCGTAAAAGGAGAAGAGTATGCGATCTATAAAGTAAAACCCAAATATACCTTTGATGCGGTAGTAGTTGGCTTTGCAGAAGGCGATGGAGATCGTGCAGGTATGGTGCGTGATTTGCTCCTAGCTTTTATGAAAAAAGATGGTACATATCAAGTATTCGCACACCTCAGTCACGGTTTTAATGATGATAAGCGCAAGGAACTCCTAGACCAGTTATCACCAATGACCGTCGAAAGTGATTACATCGAAGTCGCAGCCAATAAAGTTGGCTTTCAAATGATTCGCCCTGAACTCATTATCGAGTTTTCCTGCTTAGATGTCATTGCTGAAGACTCCAAGGGCTCTATTGCCAAAATCAACCTCAATTACGAAGAGAACACGGGCTATACGGCCAATTATCGGCAACAAAGCGTAAGTGTCGTTGTGCCTGTTTTCCTACGTTTCCGTGAGGACAAAGCCGTAAATACCCAAGACCTTCGCTTCTCCCAAGTAGAAGAAGTTGTTTCCTTCGACAAAAAAGCAACAGGTGCAGCAGCAGAATTACCAAAAAGCGAAGTCATCCTAAGACAAGTCTACGTAAAACCTGCTAAAGCGGGCGTCATGATACGCAAATTCTTGATTTTCAAAACAAATAAAGAACACTCAGGAGAATACCCCGCTTATGTTTTCCACCTTACAGATGTCAGTACTTCGAGAAAAGATCCGTTGAAACGAGAGATTAGAACCTCCAATTCAGAAGAACAGATCATGGAAATCTACGAAGACTACCATAAGAAAAACGTGAAGAAAGGATGGGTTACGCCTGAATGAATAGAGTGTTGAAAATGAAGAAGGTGACTAACTTGTGTCTGAACGAAAAAGCCTCTTTATAAGGCAAGCGGCGTATCGTCATCAGATGAATGCGTGATGGCAATAGCGATTAGCCTTCATCTGATGACTTAAGAAGAGCAAAAAGCATAGGAAATGATACTTTTCGCTCAGGCACAAACTAACGGCTATTTCTTTAATCCATAGCGATAATACGCTCTGCCAGCATATGTCCTAAAAACGAAACACTTGTGAAGACCATTGTTACCAAAATAATTTCAGTAGTTCTGATTCTTATTGTAGCCAAATTTGCCTTAGACTATTTCGGTCTGACTGACATGATTTTTGGAGGAAATTCCTTGACAATTGAGAAATCAGAAGTCGATGTTGGACGTCTAGTACTTGGCAAAAAAATCTCTATCCGCGATCAAATAAAAATCCAGAAAAAAGCTCAATACCATATTGATGGCCCGTATGGGATACTTGGAAATGAGACAAAGGAAGTAACCCTTTCTTTCCTAGCAGAAATGGGCTATTTCCCTAAGGATATCATCCGCTCCGAGAAGATCGATACCCTTGAAAACAAAGAATTAAAAGGACGAACCTTGCTCATTGAATTACCCTTGCCGGATACGCTACAGTTCTATTTCATGAAGAAGGATGAGAAGAAAAAAGGTTGGTTTTTCGAAGGGTGGAAAACAGATACCGAATATAACCGCAAAATCCGAAAGCGTATCCTCGATTCCCTAAGGAATGAAGCCTACAGCGATTTTAGAAATCGCTTCATCTATCAAAACATGACCAATTGCCTAGAAGAAGCAACGCGTACGATGTACAACTACATCAATACTGCGTATAAAATAGCCAATGAAGATGGCTTTTCTACCATTATTGCCATTTTCAACTATGAAATGGAAGGCCGAGCTTATCAAACTCAAATCCTTTGCAAGGAAAATGGGCAATGCGAAATCGCTAGAACCCTAAAAGACGAAGACCTAAAAAATTAAATGACTCGGAAAGTATTTGGGAGGAAATACTTAGGCCACTCCGAACTCCTAGCAAATTTCGGCAAACGTTTGTAGCTTATTTTACCGAACCAAGGGGTTGAAACCCATTGCTATAGAACCTCGAAGGCTACCGCCTTCTCTAGCGTACTATGGTAGTGGCTTCGCCACGTTAGGTAGTCTCTTCCCAAATTATTCAGGTAGTCCTAACTTGCTTTCCCAAACAATTCGTCTAGCTTAGCATTCCTATACTTAAAAATATCAGCTACTTGTCGTTTGACAAATAAAGCATGAGCAATGCTTCCCAAAACTCCAAGCGGCAATTTATAATCTACAATATCCTCCATCTCCACACCACCTTCTACCGCTTTGAAAAAGTGCTTGTGATGCCAGAAGGCATAGGGGCCAAAACGCTGCTCATCAACAAAATAAGACGGCTCATTCACATAAGTAATTTCCGTTACCCAATGCAATGGAATTCCTAGTAGAGGCCGCACTTTGTACTGAATTAATTGCCCTGCATAAACCTTTTCTCCTAGCTCAGAAAGTATCTCAAAGCCAAGATGATCAGGAGTGATCGTTTTCAAATTCCTAGGGGAAGAGAAAAAATCCCAAGCCTCTTCTACAGAAATGGGAAGAAATTGTTTTTGCTTTAATTGATATATTGCCATTTGATTAGTTGTATGTGTTTCTTATCAAAATTACTCCACGCGACAGAAAGATGATACTAGTGTCAAGTTAATCAACATCAAAGCTGACTAAAAGTTCAAAGACATTCCACACATATCTTGGCAATTTTTAGGACGATTTGCCATAAGGCGGCGGTGGTGGATCGGCTGTAATAAATAAATATTCGCCTTCTTGTGGAATAAATTTTACTCTTTTATAGATGTCTTTCATTTTTAGGGTAAGGCCTATGCTATACAAGGTTACACTTTCATCAAGA
>JAHDHB010000548.1 GCA_020631545.1 Saprospiraceae bacterium
TAGTTACTTGTGACTTACTAGTTTTTTTCTCCTATTATCATCATTAATTGCATTTTGTTTCAAATATTTAGAATTGAATAAGTATTTTTGTAGAATCGACACTTATTGTACTAACGCCACTAAGTAGGAAAACGACTTTTCTATATGGAAATATTGGCTTAAAATAATAGCGTAAAAATGAAAAAAATACTAGCATTCTCCTTGATTACCATGCTTTTACTTGGCTGCACGCCGAAAGAGAGCCAACCTGTTAGTGAATTGCAAAAGCCAGAAGTTATGCCATTAACCTCCCCCAATTGGGCGAAAAATGCCAATATCTACGAAGTCAACTTACGCCAATACACCCCAGAAGGGACTTTCAAGGCTTTCGAGGCGCACCTTCCTCGCCTTAAAGAAATGGGTGTTGATATTCTTTGGCTGATGCCTATCCACCCCGTTGGAAAAGTCAAGCGAAAAGGAGGAATGGGAAGCTATTATTCTGTCGCCGATTACAAGGGCGTCAATCCTGATCATGGCACACTAGAAGACTTCAAATCTCTAGTAGCCAAAATCCATGAACTAGGTATGTATGTGATACTGGATTGGGTAGCTAACCACAGTAGTTGGGACAATCCTTGGATTACTGAACATCCTGATTGGTATACTATGAATGGCGACACAATCACACATCCACTCAATGAAGAGGGTAAACCAACGGATTGGTATGATGTGGCAGACTTGAACTACGATAATTCGGCCATGAGAGCAGGAATGATTGATGCCTTAAATTATTGGGTAACGGAATGTGATATAGATGGTTATCGTTGTGATGTTGCTGGTTTTGTTCCTTATGATTTTTGGGTCGATGCTCGCAAAGCATTACACCAAAATAAACAGCTCTTTATGTTAGCTGAATGGGAAGATGCACGCCATACAGCGAACAATTCCTTCGATATGTATTATACTTGGAGTTTGCACCATATCATGAATGATGTAGCCAAAGGCAAGCAAACAGTGCATGAATTTGACAAGTATTTTGAGAAGAAGAAAAAGGAATTTGCGCCTAGGGCAGTTCCTATGAATTTCACGTCCAATCATGACGAAAATTCTTGGAATGGTACGGAGTATGAGCGTATGGGAGCCAATGCATTACCTATGGCCATTTTTGCTGCAACCATACCCGGCATGCCTTTAATCTATAGCGGTCAAGAATCCGCTTTTGATAAGAAATTAGCCTTTTTCGAAAAAGATGAAATCGACTGGAAAGATTATTCCTTATCGAATTTTTATAAGACTTTACTATCTTTGAAGAAAGAAAATAAAGCGTTGTGGAATGGCACTTATGGTGGAGATTTCCAGAAGTTAACGACTCAAGATGAAGAAGCTGTTTATGGCTACCTCAGAGAGAAAGACGGGGATAAAGTCGCCGTTCTCCTAAATTTTTCGGACAAAGAACGTAAGGTCACCCCCAACCAAGCGCTTGAAGGATTTTACGATGTGTTTACTAAGGACAAGAAAATCAATATCAAAGCTAAGGAAGAAGTGGTTTTAAAAGCCAATTCCTACTTGGTTATCAGCAACAAATAATAATTTTCCATCTAAACTTGTTTAAGTAGTAGCTTAGGAGGCCAAGCCTCATGCGTAGTTTATACTTGAATAACAACTTATTAAAAATGAGCAATACGACACTAGATAAACAACAGGCAATAGATATGGGGAAAAAACCTAAATTAGGTTTTTGGGAGATTTGGAACATGAGCTTCGGCTTCCTTGGTATCCAAATGGGTTTTGCTTTACAAATAGGCAATACGAGTTGGATATTCCAAAAACTAGGAAGTGGCGTTGAAGACTTAGCCATCTACTGGTTAGCAGGCCCTATCACTGGATTGCTAGTACAGCCTGTCATTGGGTACTTTAGTGATCGTACTTGGCATCCTAAGCTAGGGCGGCGGCGGCCTTACTTCCTTGTAGGTGCTATCCTTGCCGCTATTGCCTTAATCCTTATGCCCAACTCGCCTGTTTTATGGATGGCTATTGGAATGCTATGGATTATGGATTCTTCTTTCAACATCTCTATGGAGCCCTTCCGTGCTTTTGTAGGCGACAAATTGCCTTCAGAACAACGAACCTTGGGTTTTGCTACGCAAAGTTTCTTCATAGGAACTGGAGCCGTCATTGCTTCTTTACTTCCTTACATCCTCACCCAATTTGGTGTTGAAAACACTGCTCCAGAAGGTATTATACCGCCAGCCGTAAAATGGTCATTTTACATAGGTGGCGTTGCTTTTCTCCTTGCTGTACTATGGACGGTGTTTAAATCTACCGAATATAGCCCTGAGGAAATGGCCGCTTTCGCAGAAAATAGTGCTGCGGAAGAGGAAATCATTCATTTAGAATCAGAGGAAGAAATCATCGCCAATGGCAAGAAACAAATGACGATGGGAGGCATCTTCTTAGTCATAGGTCTAGCCTTTTTGTACCTTGTTTTCTCGCAAGAAATGAAACGCGACCTCTACGTCCTTGGAGGAGTTATAGGTGGCTTTGGTCTACTTACCTTAATCGCTGGTCTAATACAACAAAAAGGCGTAATAGAAGGAGCTTTTGTCAACATCATCAACGACTTGCAGTTCATGCCTAAAACGATGAAACAACTGTCTATTGTTCAGTTTTTCTCTTGGTTTGCGCTCTTTGCCATGTGGATTTATACTACACCAGCCATCACAGAATATGTCTATGGTACGACGGATGCGGACTCCCAAGCCTATGGAGATGGAGCAAGCTGGGTAGGCGTTTGTTTTGCTGTTTACAATGGCGTAGCTGCCGCCGTAGCCTTCTTGATCCCCGTCTTAGCCAAAGCTACTAGCCGCAAGATGGCTCATATGATTTGCCTTACTCTAGGAGGCATTAGCCTTATTTCCATATTTTTCATCAAGTCCCCCACCCTACTCCTTCTTCCTATGGTTGGTGTAGGTATCGCATGGTCAAGTATTTTATCCATGCCTTACGCCATTTTGACAGGCGCTCTACCTTCTCAAAAACTAGGCTACTATATGGGCGTCTTCAATTTTTTCATTGTTCTCCCTCAAATCGTAGCGGCGTCCGTACTAGGCTGGATTTTAACGCAATTCTTCGAAACTCAATCCATTTGGGCGCTAGTCGTTGGTGGTGCAAGTATGATATTTGCCGGCATCTTTTCTCTATTCGTCAACGATGTGGATGAAGCGTTGTAATGACTCTCAACTCATAATTACGGCGGCTTCGCTGTCCTGTACTAAAAAAGTAACAACGCTAACCTTCCAGTTTTGCGTTAAGATGTAGTGGGAGGCAAAAAATGGCAGGTTTAAGCTAGGGCAGAGTGCTTTATTAAGACTTTCCATTTCTTGCTCAACACAAACCATCTCGCAGAACTGGAAGGTCGCTGACTGAAAAATATCGTGTACTTTCTCAAGCTGTAAATTCCACAAGTTGCCAAGTGTAGCACAGTTTTTGTAACTTCCTTATTGGAAAAACTTACGAAAGTCTTATCCCCAATCTAAAAACTTGAAAATTAGCTATTCATGAATCAACTATTTAGATTATTAGCCTTGAGCTTGTTGGTTATTTTTGTCACAGGATTTAACGCTACAGCGCAGAAAGATGAAGATGAAAATCCTTTATTGGAAGAAGATGGCGTTAGCACTTATAGCGAAGGATTCAACATTAGAGAACGCATATTCATTGGTGGAAATACAGGTTTTGGATTTACCAACAACCAATCGAATTTCAATTTATCGCCTTTCGCTGGTGTTCGTGTCACGGATCATTTCCAAGTAGGCACAGGAATGAATTACTCCTTGACAACTTTTAAAACAGGAACTTATACTGAAAAATACCACCTAATTGGCTTCAAAGCCTTTACCCGATATTTATTGATTAATTTTGACGCTTTGGGCAGTGGGATGAAACGGGAGGCCGGAGAACCTCTAGGCGGTGTTTATGCACATTTCGAATACGAAAACAACATCGTCAAAGCAAAGACCAATACAGGTAGCAGCGCTCAATTTGACACGCCTCAATCTCTATTTATCGGTGCAGGATACCAAGAAAATTTCTATCGTGGGTTTGGTATTTTCTTTGAATTCGTTTATGACTTATTGTATGATGAGACGCAACCGTATTCCTCTCCTTGGCCTTTTGATATCCGTGGCGGTTTCTACTATGGGTTTTAAAAAATACTAGGAAATTTCTTCTTTAAAATATAGATAAAGCATCTAGTCGTTGGGCTAGATGCTTTTTTTATTTGCAACATGAGGTGTTGGTGTAATAAAAAGTTGGCATGGCTTATCTTAAGAATGGAGCTTGGTCACGGGGTGGCTTTAGGGGCCACCGCGTGACGCTTCTCTTAGAGTTATGTGCAGAAGCCTAAAGATCGGAAGACGTTTAATCTATTAGATCTGCATCTAAAAACACGCTATTCCTTTGTGTCTGCGTGTCTTTGTAGCAATATAATACACGTTTAAAGTTGGCCACAAAGACACAGAGACACAAAGTTTTTGACGGATATTTTAATTCTTAACT
>JAHDHB010000549.1 GCA_020631545.1 Saprospiraceae bacterium
TCGCAGGGCGTTTGCAGCGTATGCCTTGTGGGAGAGCAACGCCCTGCGTGTTCTTCAAGGCGATAGTACTATACTTTATAGGAGTGGTTGCTCATAAGGTACACGCAGCACGTCCTCCTTCTCCTACAATAAACTTTCCGCAAACTTTACCACCTCATCCAGGGGATTATTGAAATTAAAGGTAAAGGTTTCGTTGAGTGGATTGCCGGAGAAGGTGCCTTTTATTTTTAGGGTGACGGAGCCGCCATCTGCTGCACTCAGTTTGCCTTCAAAACTGGCTTCGGTGATGTTGACGACGCCTAGCGGCCCATTTTCTACAATCCATTTGGAGGCTTGGAGCGTTCCTACACCGATAATTTTTCCGCCTTCGAGTATACCTTTTGCCGCTTCCATAAGACCAATGGCCGACTCCTTGGAGGCTATAAGCGTCGAAACCCTTGGATCCATATCTACAGGCGTAAGCTCGCCTAGGTGTCGAAATCCTTTCATGGCTTCTTTGGAAAGGTATAAGGTACCATCGGCAATGCCTTTGGCCGTTTCTAGCCCTGCTATTTCCGCAGCTTTAGCCGTTAGGATGGCGCCTTGTTCTGCGAAGAAAGGGATAGATTCTGTCCCTCTAGCAGCCGCTTCAAAGATATTTCCTGAGTTGATCCAGTCATCTTTCGCTTGTATTCTTGCGTTGGTTTCTGCAATGACTCGATGTGCAGCGTCGATATCCCCTTGTATTTTCTGAACTTCTCTCCGAGCATTTTCTAGCTCTTGTTCCGCTGCCCTCATATTCGCTAAATCTCTATCTCGTTCTTTTTTGACAATGCTACGTTGTGTATTGATTTCTCCATCTAATTTGGCGACTTCTCTCTGTCCTTTCGTAATTTCGTCTTGTGCTTTTTTGATGTCGTCTTGTGTTTGCTTGGTCGCTTTATCAATTTCTTCGGAAGCATGTTTGGTGAAATATTCCATAAAATCTTGCTTCATCGCTGCTTTGACTCTAAAGCTTCCGCCATCTTTCACTCGGCTACCACTGACTTCTAAGTCTGCTTGGAAAACATCAAAGATTTTACCGGCGACAAATAAATCAAACCCTTTGTCATTCAACAACATATCGGCTTCACTTTTCACGCCTAAGAGTGTAGCGGATCCTGTGATAGCTACTTTCGCTTCGTTGGATTTTGCAAGGATTTGTAAGGAAGGATTTTCATTTCCTCTAGAACCTGCTAATTCGAAGTAGGGCAAGTGACTTATTTTTTCCATGGATGCTTTGGCATCAATACCATCGTAGCTTATATTCACATCCAACATGGCGCCCATATCCGCTACCTTAGCTGTTCCCTTAGCTCGAAATCCAGCGTCATAAGAGGTCGTATTGATGGTCATTGGGCGAGGAACAACGGTCAAGCGCACATCTTCTAAGCTGACATCTAAGATGGTATTTCTTACCTCCGAAGGAATTTTACTCAAGGTTTGTTTATCACAAAAAGTCTCCAAAATCGCCTTAAGATCTAACTCATTAAATCCAGCATCAATGGCACTTTCAGAAGGATTATTGGTGTTCATGACTAAGGCTAAATCACCTTCAAAGTCATTCGCTTTTAATTTTCCTGCGATGCCGATGGCTGGTAGAGGAATTGGCGTTGTTCGAAAACTTAGATCCAAGTAAATCCACAAATCTCCGATACTCAAACCTTTCGCACCAAAAGGTTCGTTCCACATTCCTACAACTTTCCCATCTACAAACAAAGCTTGGTCGGTAACATCTACCCCAACTTCTGATTTGAACGTCAATAAATCCTTATCGACTTTTACTTCAATATCGCCGCCCATGGATATTTTAAAGTTGGCAGGAGAAGGTTTTAACTTGAATTTTATTTTTTTGAACGTCGCCACTTCTCCTAGTGGAATGGAGACATTCAGCGCAGCTTCCAACAGCAAATCGGAGAGGTTAGAACTAACAACAGCGCGAAGCATGATGGATTTCAGCCCTAGCAATTCATCCATATCTACGGCGGTCAAGTCAAAGGCGCCTATAAAGTTTAGGCCTCGGCCTACTTCTCCAGCACCATTACCTAACGAATTGAATATCTTCAAGTTCGTACTTGAGTTAGCACTCGAAGAAAGTACTAGACCGAAATTCGTAATGTCCAAATCATCTAACATTTTTAGGCTAGGCTCTATGTTGGCCATCTTGAAAGAAGCAGAAGGGGAAATGCCGACTAGGAAATTGAGGGATTTTGAATTGCTTCCACCTCCAGCAATGCGCAGCTCCAAGTCACCTAATTCTTGCCCTCCAATAGCGCCAGTTCCATCCAAGGAGAATTTTTTAGCTGTAGGCTCAATGGTGAAGGACGATTTGACAATACTAGCGTCTACAAAGTTGGTAGGCATCGGCACATTCCCTAAAGAACCAACGACTTTTTTAAGGACATCGGTAATCCGAAAATTTTCTAATTCTCCTGAAAACGACCAATTTGTTGAGCCACTTCCGACCGTAGCACTTGTAGAAATAGAGGTATTCCCAATGTCGAACTTGCCTCCTAAGGTAGCACTTATACTTCTAGCACCTTTGGGGTTGGTTATTACAAATGAGCCTGTGACGGCCTTCAATTGTAAGGCTCCTTGTTGAATCATCGTCCAACCTGAAGCCGTAGAGATATCCAGCTTTAATTCAGAAAGTTTTTGTGTGGCTTCATCAAAGGAAAAACTAATGTTGTCGACTTGTATTTTATCTTGGAGCGTTCTAGGAAACCAACTTTTCCCTTTAGAATCCGTTGTTATATTCTTGAATTTCTGGTTTTTAAAATTTGTTCCAGGACTGAATTTCCCTGCTATCTTTAATAATTTTCTATCCGTAGTAAATGTACTTGAAATCGTGATATTCTCTCGATAGAGTTGAGCAGTACCGCTTAAAGTAATTTCTTTACCAGATTTATCAACATTAAAATCATTGAACTTTATCTTCTTTTCGGAATAAATCGTATAGAGAGCACTCTTCATTTGCTGAATTAATTCCTCCTCCTCCATAGCTTCCGTCAATCGATAAGGAATACTGAAATCTATGTTGCTCTGTTTGAATAAGGGAAAATTTATTCTAGGATTTTTTTTGTTAGTTGCGTTAGAAAAAAGAGGGATACTGATTAGATTGCACATCAACAGCATTAAACAAAAAGACTTGTATAAAGTACGCATAATTGAAACGGTTGGTTTAATAGAGAATTATGAAGCGAAGTATGTCACAAAGCTAATGCGTTTCAATTACACCAAGAAGAGCAGATATACCTAATTAGAAACTAGGTATTTTTACTTGTTTTTTGAGTTATTTTAACGAGCCAAGAGGTTGAAACCCCTTGCTATAGAACCTCGAAGGCTACCGCCTTCTCTAGCGAACAGGTCTTCAGAGGGTAACCATGAAGGATTACCCCTACGGGTTTCAGTATTAGGATATTCCTGCATCTGTAAACATGAAGTGCTTTTTTTTGAGATAGCGATCTTAAAACTAAAATCTAAATCCTGAGTAGGGGCAATCCTTTATGGTTGCCCTATAGTAGAAGGAGGTGGGTAATCCTTACCTGTCTTTTGTAGCGAAGCGATCAAAATTCCCTAGATACTTTCCTAAAGCATTTGCGAACGTCAACTCCTAATTCTTAACTTTTAAGCCGCCTTAGGCGTGTTCTATAAATCAATTGGACGATCTATTTCTTCCATTCTTCCTTTCGCCCCTAGTCAAATAAACTCCAGCCAAGATCATGGCCATGCCTACGAAGTGCAAACCGACGATGACTTCGCCATCCAAAAAGCCTAGAAGAAGAGCAACCAAAGGCATGAGGTAGGAAATCATAGTCGCAAAAAGGACGCCTGCTAGTTGGATTAATTTATAGAACAAAATAGTCGCGAATACCGTCCCAAATACCGCTAATATCGCAATAGCTCCTAGGGAAAACCAAGCACCTTCAAGGCTATCCAGTTTTTGGAATGTACCTGCTGCTCCTAAATACAAGATCGAAGGTAGGAACAGAAAGGATAAGGTAACGGCAGTCAAAAGGATAGGCGAAAGGTCTTGAAAATAATACTTGACGGTATTACTCCTAAAAGCATAGCATAGACTTGCCATAATGGCGAAAACAGCGAATCGATTATCACCTTCAAGGTCTGTCCCATCGGTCAGAACTACCAAGAGGATAGCACCAAGTAGGCCGACTAAAACACCAAGGATTTTATGCCGAGCAAACTGGCTTTTAAAAACTAAAACGCCTACGAGTATGGTAAATAGAGGCGTAAGGGAGTTGAGAATTCCCGTCAAGGAACTGCTTATTCCTGTTTGGGCGATGGCATACAAGGTGAATGGAGCTCCTGTTCCTACACTCACCACTAACAAGGCTTTCCATTTTTCCCAAGGAATTTCCTTGAATTTATACATAAAAAATGGAAGCAGAATAAGAAAGGCTATGCTCAAGCGAAGACTTACAAGCTCGAAGGGATGAAAAGCGATCAATGCTTTTTTGATGAGAAAAAATGAACTTCCCCAAACAAGACTTAGCA
>JAHDHB010000550.1 GCA_020631545.1 Saprospiraceae bacterium
ATCATATTTTTTGTAATTCCCCTTTGGAGTTCTTAAGTAAATAGGAACATTGTACAATTCTGCAATGTGCGTATCCGAACCCGTAAATTGTTCATTATCATAAGGGCCACCATCAGGGTGAATGTGATAAATGCCAACGATTTCTTCACCAGAATGTAAGCGAGGCGTATAAGCTTCATCATTCATTCTCTTCGGTCTACGTTGAAGCATCTCCTGCCTAGGTGTGATAAACGCTGTTTGCGGTTCAGTATAACCATACGCACCATCGGAAGTACGATAAACCCATCCGCCAAATTCAAGGGGTTGGCCTTTATTTTCTAATTGCCAGCGAACATAAGCATCCCATGCCCCATTCATCCCACGCCTTGCCGCTTGGTCTGGTGTGGACCATGATTCATGTCGGATAATATCCTGAGCAGGAAGATGTTCTACTAGGAATAAGCAAGATATTATGAAGAGTATTTTTTTCATTCTTTTTGAGTAAATGTTGTGCGTTGTAAGAACTTGAATTCGATTCTCAATTTCTTCTAAATTATCGTTTTGGCGATTTTTAACCATAGAAGACTCATAAGAAGACATAAGCATAACGAGACGTACCTGTTAAACACACAGTAAAACTAGCGGCTAGTAGAATTCCTAATTCCTAATTCCTAATTCGTAATTCATCATTCGTAATTCATCATTCCCGTTTGCAAAGAATCGACATCAATTCCTTTTCTTTGCCATAATTGTCGATGGCTTTCAATTTGTTGTTTTACTTTCATCTCTTCACCGCGCAATTGTCGAACATAAGAAGTCAGAATGATTTTCGACATATCATCAGGGTGCAGCATACCCATTTCTACTAGGCTTTTTGGTAAATTCGTTTCAGCATAAAGCCGCCAATTATTTCGTAACCAGCTACCTATACCGAAATGCCATGCAGTAATATCTTCATTAGTCGTATGACATCGCCAATACGCTTTTTGCTTAGAATTCAAGAGCTTATCAAGAGAAGATAGGCTTTCTTCAAAGGTTTTTGGAATATCTTTTTCTGAAATAGGAAGTGGCAAAGTGTCAGCAGCTTGGTAAGTATTGTCTTTCAGTACTGTAGAACAATCTACAGTTTTGTGATCTATTTCATCATCAGGAGAAGTACTTGTCCGACAAGCAATGACCACTAGAAATAGAACCGGGCAAAGGTATTTCATCGTTCATAGCGTTTGCTTAAATATAAGCAATTGCTTGGAAAAGGAGGAATATAGTTAGGAGTTAGTAGGGAAAAGTTAGTAGTTGACTTCAAGGGATCGCTAGAGCAGGCGGTAGTCTTCGAGATGTTATAGCAAGGGGGCAACCTCTTGGTTCGTTTTACATTGGTTTAATTCGCTGTTTTTCAGGTCTTAGTGGTAAGCGTAGCTAGAAGTTAAGAGTAGGAACAACATTAAATTCTATGCCTCTGCACAAAAAAAACTCCTAACTCTTAACTCCTAACTCTAAACTAATTAAAGTTTAAACCCTTTGCCTTTGAATTCTTCCAATTTTCCAGCAACGCCAGCATTATCATGGGCAATGATTCTTGCGGCCAAAACAGAAGCATTTCGAGCTCCAGCTTTACCCACGGCAAGCGTACCTACAGGAAGACCAGTAGGCATTTGAACGATAGAATACAAGGCATCAATTCCTCCAGGTAAGCCACCTTCTAAAGGAACACCAAGTACTGGAAGACTAGTGTGTGCTGCTACGACACCGGGTAAAGCTGCTGCCATCCCTGCTGCTGCAATGATAACGCGGTATCCTTCCGCTTTTGCAGATTCCGTCAGTTCTACTACTTTTTTAGGATCGCGATGTGCAGAAGCAACGTGCATATCAGCTTGGATACCAAACCATTCTAAATAACGGACTGATTCTTTCATTACAGGTTCGTCAGTCTTCGACCCAATCAAAATTAATACCTTGGACATGATATTTTTAGTTAATAGTTAGAAGTTATCCACGATAGCTATCGGGAGTTTGCTAGAATTAGGTAAACAATTAGTGTTTGGGTTATTATTTAATCGTCAAAAAGTTCTTTATCCTCTATTATTAAAAAGTTATTTCGTCTTAGTCCCTAGATAATCAACATCTACCGCATAAGGAAATGTCATCAAATATTTCAAAGCACGATGCAAATCAAGGTTACCAAAGATGATACGATGGAGCGTATTGATAATCGGAGAATGAATTTTATAATACTCAGAAGCCTCTTTGGCTATAGTTAAAGTACGAACGCCTTCAACGACCTCAGCCATATCGCCCAAAATATCTTCCGCTTTTTCGCCCTGTGCCAAACGCTTTCCAAAAGTATAATTACGACTATTTTCAGAAGAAGCCGTTGCCACTAAGTCGCCTATTCCTGCTATGCCAAGAAATGCCGTAGTATCAGCACCTAGCGCATTGCCTAAATGAATCATTTCAGCTAAGCCCCTAGTAATAAGCAGTGCCCAGACATTTTTGCCTAAGCCCATGCCTCCGAGCATTCCCGAACCAATGGCGATTATATTTTTGAGTGCCCCAGCTAGTTCTGCACCAATCATGTCATGCGTTCCATATACCTGAAACCTAGGACTACGCAGAGCCTCTTGTCCTGCCTTGATCACCTCAGTAAAGCGACTAGCAATGACGGTAGCAGCGGGTTGCTCCTCACGGATTTCCGCAGCCAGATTGGGGCCAGATAAACATCCCACTCGTTTAACCAAACTTTCTTGTAAAATGACCTCACTCATGGTATGCACCCGCTCGCGAAAAGTCAGCATAGAAGAATCGGAAAGTGGTTGAGTATCAAGTCCTTTAGTTCCATGAATCAAAAAATGGTAAGGCCGTAGATGTGGTGCCAATTGTTGCATCATTGACCGAAAATTGAGGGAAGCTACGATGGGGAAAATCAAGGTGCAGCGTTGCGCTACTTCCTCCATACTATTGGTTCCCTTGACTCGCTTTGAGAAGCGTAGGCCGTTGTATTCATGTGATTCATTGATGCTTGTAATCACTTCCGTTCTTCGACTATATAATAGCACATCATTATTCTCCGCTAGGAGATTAGCTACTGCCGAACCAAAACTGCCTGAACCAATTACCCCGTAGGGTTGTTTATTTGCTGTATCTCTCAATATGCTGTTTGTTGATTTGAAACTTTTCGCAAAAATACACAAGTGTAGGAGTAAAGTACATTTTTAGCACTAAAAAAGTTGTAGAGATTTTATAATGCTTCATTTTTATCTGAAAAATGCTTGAAAATTATAGAAAAAGAAGACCTTCTATTAATTTCGAGGTTTAATGTTAGACGATAACTTCAAAGTTCTCGGCTAACTCCTTACTCTTGCTGATGTCAATAAAAACACGAATGAAAATAATCTTCACCTACATAATAATAGTACTAAGTCTACAGCTATCAGCGCAATCAGAATACTGTGTTCAGCCCAAAGATGGACCAGGAGGCTGTGATTATCCCTACACAAAAGTCATTCAACATAATCATGCCCAAGAACCCGATGGTTTTTGGCTTTTTGAGCCAGATGCTCCTGACTTGGACTCTGCTAATGTCGTCGTCTTCATACATGGTTATGCCGTTATTGAACCCATGGTTTATGGCGCTTGGATCAAGCATTTAGTGCGACAAGGAAACATTGTTATTTTTCCACGTTATCAAAAAACGCAATTTAACCCTTGGCCAAAGCATTTTCCTAGAAATACGGTTGCTGGAATTCTAGGTGCCTTAGAAGAGCTTAAAAACGAAGGACATATCAAGCCACGCTTAGAAAATCTAATTTATGCTGGTCACTCTTATGGTGCAGCGATAGCAGGTTATTTAGGCGTAAAATATGCTGATCACAGCTTGCCAAAACCTAAAGGTATTATGTTATGCCAGCCAGGTACCGGCAGATTTAAAGCTGCAAAACTGGACACCTATAAAGACTTAGAAAAAGATATTAAATTGATCGTTTTCGTAGGAAAAGATGATCGGATAGTTGGCGATAAATTGGCTCGAAGGATTTTCTCAACGGCTGAGGTGGAGCATCAAAACTTATTTCTCCACTACAAGGATAAAGATGGAAAGTCGAAAATAACAGCCAATCATGTTGCTCCTTGTGCCTTAGATCGTGAATTTGATAATGGAAGACGAAATCTTGTGACCCGTGTAGCTATTCGCCGCTCTACAACAGATGTCGTTGATTATTATGGCTATTGGAAAGCGCTTGACGCTCTAATGGATTGCTCTTTTTATGATCAAAATTGCCATTACGCCTTCGGAAATACCAAAGAACAACGCTGCTTAGGGAACTGGAACGATAAAAAATCGGTTAAAGAGATGGTCATCTTTGAGGAATTGGAGGAGTAAAGAGGGGAGGGGACGAGAAAAACGGGATGGAACACTAAGTTTGACAGTAGGACAAAATGCTGTTTCCTTAGTTCAGTCCTAATAAAACATAAGACGGCTACGCCATTAGCTATTCACGATAGCTATCGGGATTTTGGCGTAAAAAATTGCCACAAAGACACATAGACAC
>JAHDHB010000551.1 GCA_020631545.1 Saprospiraceae bacterium
GTCGTTACTACGGCTTCGCCGCCCTGTACTACATTCTTTCATTTTGTTGTTTTTCGAACACGAAATTAGAAGTATAGCTATTGAATAACAGCTAGTTGTAATGTTGTTTTGACCGTTTTCCGAAGAATGAAAGTAGACGTTGCCATCCAAACGAACAATCCCCTACCACTCAATAACAATCACTTCCTCCAAATCAGGATGCAAACTCCTAGAAACAGGCGTGTTCCTTGCCGCATAATCCAAAACTTCTTTCTCTTCCGCTGAATATGGACGATTAGGCATTTGTAAGTTGACTTCGAGCCTTGCTATTCGTCTTGGTTTACTCGCCATTTTTTTGCTCACATCGCAAGTGGTTCCTTCTATATTGATGCCGTGTTTACGAGCAGCGATGCCCATGATCGTGAGAATACACGAGCCCAATGAAACAGCCATTAAATCGGTAGGAGAAAAAGTTTCCCCTTTTCCTTGGTTATCAACAGGTGCATCCGTTTCGAGGGTATTTCCGGAGCGGATGTGAACGGCTTCTGTATGCAAACCTCCTGTGTAAACTAGTTTTGTTGTCATAATATAAGTTGTGAACGTAAATATCGCATTTTTACTTGAAAAATTCATTATTTTGAGAATCAAGAAAGAACCATCTTTTTTTTTGTATTTTTATGTGAATATGACGGTTACAGGTTGAAAATGATGGTAAATTTACTTAGGTTTACGTTTTACGAAAAAGAAAAATTAATCCTGTAAAACATTTGACTACCGAATACCGTTTTAACTTTGGTAAGATCTGCCAAAAAAGCATCGTTTAACACTAATTTTGATGATAAACAAATCCTATATCCTATTGGCGGTTATTTTTTTAATAACTGTTTTGGCCAAGGCACAGGAAAAGACAACTCTTAGCGAACCTGAGCAAGAAAAGTACAAAACCAAGGAAATATACTTTGGGGTTAAGGTACATTCAAATGGTTTTGCGCTTGGTGGTAATTACGGCTTTATCCGAAATAAAAAGCACACCTTAGTTGCTCATTTCCAAATAGCTTCCTTGAGGCATCATCGAGAAATCAAACAACGTAATGAATTCGTTATTTCTCCTTCGCCTAAGTCGTATATCTATGGAAAACGCAATAGTTTTTATGGGATACATCTTGGCTTTGGTGGAAAATACTATTTCTCCGAAAAATCTAAAAGACGGGCGATTGCTGTGGCTTTAGCCTATTCAGCAGGCCCTTCTATTGGTTTACTAAAGCCTTATTATTTAAATATCATTCATCCCGTTGACAATTCTTTTGATGAAATTATCGCAGAAGCCTATAGTGATGAAAATCGTGCGGATTTTATAAACCCTGCAATTATCACGGGAAAATCGGGGTTTAAATACGGACTTGGAGAAATGAGCGTTATCATGGGCGGTTATTTTCAAACAGGACTCAACTTTGATTGGGGAGCCAACCATGAATTTGTAAAAGCCATAGAAGTTGGATTAATGGTCGATGCCTACGCCAAAACAGTACCGATTATGATTCCTGATGTAGAAGATAATAAGTTCTTATTCTTTAACTTATATCTAGCGTTGCAATTAGGCAAAAGAAGCTAGTGTCGTTTTTTATGTAGAATTGAGGATGTAGGAAGGGGATTGTTTTTTCCTTAATTTTACCGCTAAGAGAGCTAAAACTTTTCGTTCAAATTGTGGTAATAGAATTCTAATTGATAATATTTATTTGTAATGATAAATCTTCCTGTAGTTGAAAAAAGAGCGCCAAGAGCTCGAAAACCAAGTTGGTTACGTGTGAAATTGCCTTCTGGCGAAAAATTTCGTAATGTTCTTGATATCGTCAATGATTATAAGTTGCATACCATTTGCCAAAGCGGTCATTGTCCGAATATGGGGGAATGTTGGGGCGCAGGTACAGCTACATTTATGATCCTAGGAAATACTTGTACTCGTTCTTGTTCTTTCTGTGCTGTAAAAACTGGAAGACCAACGGAATACGATACCGACGAACCAAGGCGAGTAGCTGAAGCTATAAAGCTCATGGGGGTAAAACATGCCGTGATCACTTCTGTTAATCGTGATGAATTAAAGGATAGAGGGGCTTCTATTTGGCATCAGACCATCAAGGAAATCAAAGCTTTAACGCCAGAAACTACTATAGAAACCTTAATCCCTGATGTTCGAGGAAATTGGGAAGCACTAGAAACAATGATTAGTGCAGGGCAAGAAGTCGTTTCTCATAATATGGAAACAGTGAAACGCCTTTACCGAAAAGTCCGACCACAAGGTAAATATGTCCGTAGCCTAGAGGAAATCAAGCGCATTAAGGACTACGGCAAAAGGACAAAAACAGGCATCATGATTGGTCTAGGAGAAACCAAAGAAGAAGTCTTCGAAATCATGGATGATTTGCTAGAAAATGGTTGCGACGTCCTTACCCTAGGCCAATACCTCCAACCCACTAAAATGCACCTAGAAGTAGCCGAATACGTACACCCCGATGTTTTTGCAGAATACAAAGAAGTAGGCCTAGCCAAAGGCTTTGATTATGTAGAAAGCGGCCCCTTAGTACGCTCCTCCTACCACGCAGAAAGACACGTATTCCCGAACAGAACTCAATAAAGGAAGTGCGCAGAATTCGCTATTTCGTCAACACCTAACGCTCTCTGTCTCAAAATGCTGAAAACAAAGAGTTAAAATGTTGCAGCAAAACGCTAAATGATTGTCTAAACAAGTGAAAATACTGCATCAGACGTCGTATTGTTTTAACGGTGAGTGCAACTCCTAACTCTTAACTAAAAACTCTTAACTACTAAATTTGTCTCCAGATTTTTCTAAGTATAAGTCCGATCTTCGGATAAAAAAAGTAAATGGGCGTCATTATATTTACGATCCTATTCGTAGAAAAGACTTGGTTTTACAGCCGGAAGAGTTTGTACGTCAACTTGTTGTCCAGTATCTTCTCCAAGATCGAGGCTATCCTTTTAATCGTATTCGAGTCGAAATGCTCCTAGAGATTAATACCCGTCGCAAACGCTGTGATATCCTCATTTTTGACCAAGAAATCAAGCCCTTTTTGCTTGTAGAATGCAAAGCGGCTACCGTGAAAATCAGTCAAGCTACTTTTGACCAAATTGCAAGATATAATTTAGCTTTAGAAGTCCCTTATCTAGTCGTCACCAATGGTTTAGAAACCTATTGTTGTTCCATGGACCATGAAAATGAACGGTATGATTTTCTAGGAGAAATACCCAAAGCCCTTGTTCGAGGATAATTTCAAATTTCTTGCTAACTTCTTCTAAAAACAAAAGATGCAACATAAAATAAAAAAAATAAGAATAGAATCAGAAGAAAAAGGCCCTATCCTAGGTGGCACCAAATTTATCAATGACAATTCTGATATTGACGTCTTTATGAAAAATGGAGACTGGTATTCTGCTACAGCTTTCACCTATGAGAATATTGAATTTCTAAGGCGAAAGAATGTGGCAACAGCCGAAAACCTGAATGGCAAGTATTTTTGGGCAAAAGACATGTTCGTAGTAGAACGAATCGAAAGAGAACTAATCGAAGAAGTTGTCGCGGAGTTACTTGAAAATGGTTTGTTTGAAATGATTTTCGATAAAATAGAACCCGAGCAATCGGTTTGGATTTTTAATGGCGCAAATAGCCGCTTCTCAGGTGGTGTTTTCGATAATCTGATAGATGCCGAAGATTGGATAAAAAGCAATAAGCTAACAGGTATGTTGACAAAATATCCCTTGAATCAAGGCGTTTTCGATTGGGCTGAGGCTAATGATAAAACAAGTATGAAACCAGAAAAACTACTAGAAAAAAGGAAAGATCCTATTTTTATTGGAGGTTTTACAACAGCGGCTATGGAGCATTATCATTATGAAAATGGAGAACGATAGGGGGGATGTATGATGTATGATGTATGATGTATGATGTATGAAAAAATAATCCTTTTAATTTAAGATTTCTGAAGAAAAAATTACGATTCAGCAAGCGGCTGAAATTCTTAATGTTGCTAGTAATACTATCGTTGTATTGTTAGAGAATGGTGAAATACCTTTTAGTAAAATTGGTTCTGAGGAAGGATACAATTGACTGAATTGTTAAGCTATAAAAAGAAAATGAAGGCGAAAAGGAGAGCAAATTTGGATTTTTTAGTTGAGGAAGCACAAGAACTTAATTTGGGATATGAATGATTCTAAAGGTTGCTACTTTACATAATAAAAAATATTCGGAAAATAATTTAATCTGTATTCATTACTTCCTATGAACTCAAAAGACATCAAGCAAAGCTGGAAAACATTCACCAAAGAATTTGCCAGACACATACTTCCAATCTATGCCAAACACGAAGCAGATTTTGATCCTTGGGGATTTCATGGACGACGGCACATTACGAGAAGTGTAATCTTTGCTGAACTGCTAGCGCGTTTTTATCATAGGGTAGGGGAGAGTATTGATTTTGAAGGGATTCGAATTGCTGTTTCATTTCATGATTCAGGCAGGAAAGGTAATGGC
>JAHDHB010000552.1:0-1767 GCA_020631545.1 Saprospiraceae bacterium
TTTTTCTCAGTCTTAACAATTGCCCAACCAATTTTTGATATAAATGGAGAACCTACGGATGACATCTATAGTCCTAGAGGTCACTCCAATAATCATCCTGTCGAAAATCCTGTCGAAAATACATTTTTCGCCTCGGGGATGAATATTAGCCATCATCACGGTCTAGGACATGTATCATTTATTTTAGATGGGAATGTAGCAAGTGGAACCTACTGGATCAAAATAAACGGTGTCCAGATTTGTTCTGGCTCTGGCCTTCTAGGAGATATAATCTCATGTAGCTATACGCTTCCTGAACTTCTACCTCCTGAATGTGATTACGATTTACAATGTGGCATAGATGGCAATGGTTCCGTTTTAAAAACAGATGGATGTGTGGTAGTCATAGATGGTTGTTGATAAATCACACTTAGCATACTAAAATCTTATTATCTCAATAAAAACCCAATATCATGAAAAAGATCATACCGATGTTTGTTTTATCATTTTTGATGCTTTTGTTTAGTTTTAATCTTGTATTTGCGCAAGTTGTTGAGGCAGTTAATGAGCCCAAACATGCATGCAATCTACGTATAGAAAACGATAACATAGATATCAAAGGAGGAAAGTTTGGTACCAGTGAACTTAGTCACAGTTATTTTGCTCAGCTAAAATTTACTCCATCAGGCTATGGTCAAGGCACATATTCAATCTTAATAGATAGTGTCGAAGTTGACTCGGGAGATTGCGAAGCAGGACATACAATTTCATATACTTACGTACAGCCCTTCTTGTCCTCTGAAAATATATCCTATCTAGCAGAATGTATTGTAACACAACAAGGGTGTCGACCACAGGGAGGCTGTGTAGTCGTCATAAAAGGAAGGGCTGTCCGAGGAGGTTAATTCTAATAAGAAATTTGAGATTTCGTATAATGTTGGCATTAAAATGCCTTGTCTTGTAATCCTAAAAACAATAGTTGGCAGAAGTCAAAAAGCGTAAATAGCATGTTTATCCTCAATCAAGCCTAATTTTACTATTATCTAAAAGCTAACTACAAACCACAACGACTTCATTTCATACTATTTGTAAGGGCGATGAGCGGGAGGCAGGTATTGGGTAAAGCCTACCTCTCCGTTCATTATCACAAGCGCTCAATTGATTATAGTAGCATTTCTAAATTAGAATAACTATTTCAACGTTTTTCCATAGCTTTTTTGGGACAACTTGCAGAAGTATCTTTGCTACGTAAACAGAATAATAGTGATTACCTAACACGATGGAATATTGAATTTTACCATTACTGTACCCTAGACGAACTAAATCATTTTCCTCAAACTAAACAATCAGCAGAAAACGCCTTCATGTCTATAATTTGTGAGTAGATGAGCGGGAGGTGGGTAGAGGGCTAAGCCTGCCTTTCCGTTCATCATTTTTTTAAGTAACGATTAATCTAATTCCCTTTTAATAAACATCTTTAAACCTCTTTAACATGAAAAATTTATTTTACATGGTGGGATTGCTGTGTATTACATTGCTCTTTTCATTAAACACTCATGCACAGCTAAAAACAGCCGTTTTAGGTAATGCTGTTGATGAAAGTATCCTAGGCATCCTAAAAAGTAATAGTGGTGATAATATTACCTTTGGATACTTACCCGAAACCAAAAGGAAAGGCTTAATAATGCGTACAGATGCCAACCTCAACCCTACACAATATTTTGTTTATGAGGACAATATTTCCTCTATTTATTTCTTAGATGTACGCGAGCTTCCTTCGGGAAATCT
>JAHDHB010000552.1:1867-4510 GCA_020631545.1 Saprospiraceae bacterium
CTAACAATTTCTAGAATAGGCAGTGATTTCTCTTTGAAATATGTAAGACGTTACAACATTAACAATAGCAACAATCAACATTTCTCTATGGCAATGGAATTGTCTAACACTGGTAATGAGTTTTTTGTATCAACACTGGCAGGTGAAGATATTACATTACTAAAACTAAACATAGCTAATGGAGATATTCTCAACAGCTTTCAATTCGATGGCAACGATGCGGAATCCTCTCCATCTCTTGTCAAGTCAGGAAATGAACTTATTTTCGGAGGAAACACTAGTAGCTATTCTGCAACAGGAACAACAGGGCAAAGTGAAATCATATTGAGTAAGTTACCTATTAATACAGAAGAATTAGAATGTTTATTTATCGAACCTACCATCGTAGAAACTTCCTTTAGTTTTTCGCCTTTTGTACTTACTAGCTGGCATACGCCAACATATACGCTTCAAACAAGAATACCTAATATCACTGCAAGTCCGCATCCCGTAATTTCCTCAGTGCTTTGTCAAACTGCCCCACTCTGCCCCTACGCCATTACCACCGACACCACCTACTGCAACGAACTCATCGACTGCGGCACGCAACCCAAAGTTTGTATCCCTCTAGTCGCCACCGATACCGTAGCAGAAGGCATTATCGGCCTAGATTTTTGCTTGGATTATGATGAAACGCTGATGTCTCCTACAGGTATTGTTACTCTAGGAAATGTCGTGTTAGATGGTTCACAAGAAGCTGATTATTACATCAATTACGTGACCAATCCGGGAGAAGTGAATGTTAGTATTTATTACACTTCCCAAGCGCCTATCGGTACTGATTTTGAAGGTATTGGCGAAATTGCTTGTGTAGAGTTTCTTTTGAATAGTAATTTTACCGCAGGAACAACGGCAGACTTTGAAATTTGTGGTGATATCCTAGAAAGTTATGAGTTGGATGTTTATGAAGCTTGTGGCGATGCGGGTTCTTTCTCCCTTGAAAATGATGATATGTTAGAAGGAAAAATCATGTTTTGGAATGATGATACACGTCCATTACGCTACGATGCCAGCAATCCTTCGGATTACCTCAAGACGGCTATCCATGGGGTGGATGATGCTTGTGCGAATGCAAGTCCACTTGCTGTAAATCCTGACTTGAATGGCTACTTTGAATATGATATTAACAATGGCGAGTACCTGACAATTAACCGCGATATACCAGGCGGAAGTGTGGGCGGTGCTTGCCCAACAGATGTCATGGCAACCATCAATGGGATGGACTGTTATTGGACGAGCTTGGTGACAACGATGAACAATTCTTGGGTTCCTAATGCTTATCAAATGATGGCGATGGATGTGAATATCGATGGTTATGTTTCTGCTGGTGACATCACACACATACAAAACCGCATCATTCAAAATACTTGTGAATTTCCTCAAGTTTGGAACTATCCTAACCCTGTAGAACCTTCTAAGGATTGGCTGTTTGTAGACCGATTCACTTTTGAGAATGATCCTACTTTTACGGTGAGTATAAACTATCCAGCTTCTGACGGGCAGGGGTATGAGCGGACGCAAGTACCTGATGCAGAAGATTGCATCGAACTACAAGTGACAGATTTAAATGGCTACTGTACTTACATTGATTCCATGACTTACCACAGTATTTTACTAGGCGATGCTAATGGTTCTTGGGATGGCAATACGACGCCTGTAGCCCTAAAATTAGCGACATCTGACAAGGCAATTCTTGACCTCAATAATACGCAAACATTAGGTTGCGAAATCAAAATTCCTGTGCGCTACGAGAGCATAAATTCCTTTCTAGCCTTAGATTTCTCCTTGAATTATGACGAAAGTAAACTGGAATTTGTAGAAGTAGAGAATCTACTCAGTCCGCAAAGCATCGGCATGGCTTGGAATAATCAAGCCAATGAGCGCCTACGCTTTACTTCTTATGCTAAGCAGCAAGGCGGTATTTCTACTAGCGATCCGCTGTTTTACCTTGTATTCCGTACTCTTACCGATATTGATGAGCGTGATTTAGGTTCGCTTACCGCTTATTTTAATGGCCAACCCATTTCGACAGAAATCACAAGTGGTCAAGCTACTTGTTCGATTTTGGCGAATGAAGATAATTTTATCAATACCAATACTTTACTGATCTATCCTTCCATTTTTACGGATGTTTTGACCGTCGATTTAACCAATTATAAGGAAAAAGTAAGCGAAATAGCTTTGTATGATGTTTCGGGAAGAGTACTTAAAACGCTCTCCTTACAACCTAATAATCAAACTATTGACATCTCGACTACAGATTTGCCGGCTGGCATTTATTTCGTACAAGAGAATGAGATGACTAGGAAAGTCGTGAAGCATTAAGGCTTTGGGCGTCAACTTCTGCGTGTTTTATACAGAAAATGAAATGTGGATTTATCGTTTTGGCGATTTTTTAACCATATAAGACTCCTAAAAAGGTATAAAGATAGCATGACAATCTACTAGACGCAAAAGACTTATAAAGAGGTCTTCGACCTTTTTAAGACACATAAGCAAAGCACTTTTTTCTTGGTTCTGGCTATGCCATGTTAAGATTTATAACTCAGGCAAAATCCTATTGTACGGTCTGGAATTACCTTTGGTGGTTTCAGGCCATTTTTT
>JAHDHB010000553.1:0-1393 GCA_020631545.1 Saprospiraceae bacterium
GAAGAACCTCATTATCAAGCATAAAGAAGGAAAAACGTTTCCTAATTTTTCGAATGAAGTGAGACGTTATGACTGGAGTGTTTTGGGGGAGGTTTATGATGGGGGATTTAGGAATGTGCTAGGATAAAGGGGTGGTTTTTTGCCACAAAGAAAGGCACAAAGTTTTGGGCGTAAATCCACGTTAAAACGATTTAAAAAACATTTTAATTGAAAATAATTGGTCTTTTGTGAACTTTTCTCTAGGTATATTCCGTTATAAAGGTATGGATTAATCCTAAAGAAACTTCACAGAACCAAAAAATGGCAAAAGAACGACATAATCACGATAGACATTGGAAGACCATCATCACCGATCTTTTCGAGGATTTCATTCAATTCTATCTCCCAGCCTTGTACGATAAAATTGATTTCTCCTACGATCCTGTTTCCCTCCAGCAAGAACTCGACAAGATTATCCTAGACGAAAAAATGGACGGAAAAGTTATCAATGATAAATTAGTCAAAGTACGCTTAAAAGGAGGAGAAGAGCGTTGGATCCTCATCCATGTTGAGATACAATCTAGCCTAGAACCTAAGTTTACCGATAGGATGTTCAAGTATTTTTATCGTATCTTCGATTTATACCCAGAAGAAAAGATTTCAGCCATCGTCCTCTACACAGGAAAATCACGTCCTAAAGCACATGACTATTTTGCTACAGGAGATGGCGATGGAACAGGCGTATTTTACTTTTTCAATTCTTTTTGGGTAGAAGAGGCAAATAATGCCGCTCTAAAAGCTTCCGAAAACCCATTCGCCTTGGTAACACTAGCAGCCAAACACTTGAACCATTCCCAAAAGAAAGGCCAAAAACGCTTAAATTTTAAGCTAGAATTGATTAAATTAATGGAAAAAAAGGATTATACCCTTTTTCAAATCAATAGTCTCTTGACATTTATCCAATTTTTACTGATCTTACCAAAGAATTTGGAATTAAAATTCGAAGAGCAATTCAAAGAACTATACGAAAAAAAGACAAGCATGCAAAAATCTGAATCTCTTATGCGTATCGCTGATTGGATATACGAACACAGCTACGGCGTCTCTGTTCAAGATGTTATTGAGCAAAAAATAGAAGACGTTGCAAAAAGAATGTTGAAGGGTGGACTTTCTCCAAAGTTTGTAGCAGATACACTCAATCTCTCTATTGAAAAAATCTTGGAAATCCAAGCTCAATTAAAATAGCCATTATCGAAAAAACGCCATCCCCTCCTTATGTGAATTCTTATGTTTCTCATATGTCTTATATGGTAAAAAACACGCCAAAACAACAACTCCCGATAGCTATCGCGGATAACTCTCAACTATGAAATAGCTTCCCCTCCTCCGCATACCTCACCAACATCTCCGAAGG
>JAHDHB010000553.1:1493-4509 GCA_020631545.1 Saprospiraceae bacterium
CTCAACTATGAAATAGCTTCCCCTCCTCCGCATACCTCACCAACATCTCCGAAGGCGTAAAGCGGATCCCATACTCCGACTTCAATTTCAACATTGCTTCCACGATATCCTTAGCCCCACGACTATCAATATAACGGAAAGGGCCACCAGAAAACGGACGGAAACCCAAGCCAAAAATAGCCCCGATATCACCCTCCATTGGATTGCGTAAAACCTCTTCCTCCAAGCAACGCACCGCTTCATTCACCATCACCAAAGCCATGCGCTCTTGAATAAGCTCCGCTGAAATCTTCTTACGCTTGCTGCCGCCAAAAAAGCTGTAAATCTCCTCATTCACCACACCCCGTTTTTTCTTGCCCTTCTCATCGTACAAGAAAAATCCCTTGTTATTTTTGCGGCCCTTATAACCTGCATCCGCCAATTTTTTCATTACGGGAGTCGTTTGTTTTGCAATATCTTCCTCCGAAATCCCCATTTCTTTCATACGTGCATCAAACATTTTTCTTAAATCTCCTTCTTGAACATGCGCTCCCACATCAATCCCCACCTCATCCATCAGCGTAATCGGGCCAACAGGGAAACCCCATTTTTTCATAGCTCCATCAATCTGCTGAATATCACCACCTTCTTTCAACAACATAAGCGCCTCATTCATATATGGGCCTAGGATTCTTGTCGTATAAAACCCAGGTTTATCCTTCACAACAATACAAGTTTTTCCCTGTCGAACACCCACCTCCAAAGCAGAAGCCACCACCCAATCCGCCGTATCTTCGGTAACGACAATCTCTAGCAGCGGCATCTTTGGAACAGGAGAAAAATAATGCATTCCGATGATGCGCTCTGGATGTTTAGCATGTTTTGCAATCTCTGTAACGGGTAAAGCGGAGGTATTTGTAGCAAAAACACAATCCTCACGAATCACCGCCTCCGTTTCGGCCAAAATGCGTTGCTTAAGTCCCATATCCTCAAAAACGGCTTCAATGACCATATCCACATGCTCGAAATTATGGTAATCCAATTGCCCCGTCACTCGATTGATAACAGCTTCTGCATCAACCTTGGTCATCGTTTTATACTTGATTTTTTTCGAGAGCCCTTTCCACAAATCGGCCTTAGCCTCCGCCAAGGTATCCGCCGAAATGTCCTTCAAAATAACATCCATTCCCTTCGTCATCGACACCTCTGCAATACCGATGCCCATAAATCCCGCACCTAGCAAACCGAGTATATTGGTTTCCTTAGCCAAATCCTTCATCGGATTCTTTTTCAGGGCCGTCATTCCAAAAAAGACGTTGATTAATTGCTTGGACTCAGGGGATTGAATTAGCTCTACGAATAACTTCGCTTCATTTTCTAAGCCTTTATCCAGCGATTTTCCAAAACCATATTGAACGGCTTTTATGATATTAATCGGAGCAGGGTAATTGCCTTTCGTTTGACGCAAAACCATTTCCTTCGCCTTCTTAAAGACAATATTTCTAGTAAAAGAAGTGCTTTCCAATACCTTTTCCATAAAAGGAAGTGGCTTCTTTCGTTGAAACTTTTTAGTCAGAATATCAAGTACTAAACGCTTGGCTGCCAGCAATAAACTCTCTTGAGGCGCTACGCTATCCACTAGCCCAAACTTCTTAGCCTGTCGAGCATAAATGTTCTTGCCCGTCAGCATCATATCCAAGGCTTTTTGAATACCGATTAAGCGCGGCAAACGCTGCGTACCGCCTAGGCCAGGCAATAGACCTAAACGTACTTCCGGCAAAGCAATCATCGATTTGCTCGAATCTGCCACCACCCGCCCTGCACAAGCCAAGGCGATTTCCGTACCCGCTCCCATGCAAGCACCATGAATAGCTGCGACGAAAGGCTTTTTACTGTTTTGCAAACGCTTCATCATTCCATGGCCTTCCATCGTTTGTGCTAAGAACTGCTCAGGTGGAATCTTTGAAAACATTTCTATATCTGCTCCAGCAATAAAATCCTTCTTTTTACTGATCAAAACCGCACCTTTTACCTCTCCATTGCCCTCCACTTCATCCATCATAGCCTTAAATTCGGCCATCAAGTCTACTGAGATTTTATTAATCGGTTCTCCTTGTTGATCAAGCCACACCACAGCAATTCCATCTTGTACTTCAATCGTAAAATTAGACATGTTCGATAATTTTAGGAGGGGTATTAATAGATGAACGAAAATAATGAATTGTATTGAATATCTGCATTTTTTCTAGTAAAAGGCTACTCCTTTTTTAAAATATGTTCCTTAAACCACAAAATAAAGCATTATAACTATTCTAAATAAGCCAACGCTATATTTCACACAACCAAAGGGGGTATTTCATCCAGTAGCTATTTCCGGGTTCAAATTCATTTTATACTTTTGCTAACATATTCTTAGCTCTACTACTTAATTGTCAAGACAAAACCCTTAACAATAATACCTCTATAGAGTGTATTTTTATAATTTTAATAAATGTTTATTTTTCAAACAAGAAGATAAAACATAGTGGAAGATTCTTGTTTTGTCCAGAGGAGTGGTATTAAATCAAACATCACGTTCTTACGGAATCATTTAAAACATTATTTCTAACATATAATGGAGCCCAATCGTGGTTCCATTCTTAAAAAACTAACTTACTATGATGACTTTCAAAACTAGTTTTAGCGCCCTTAGTATTTTCACCTTATTCTTACTTAGTATTACGTTCACCGCTTGTCAGCAAGAAGAAGCTGTAGCACCTGAAATCGTTACAGAACAAGAATTCACACAAGCAGAAATCGATCAAGCGATGGAAGAAGTTAATCGAATCCGAAGCTATGGGGATGAGGTCGTTGCGGCTTATGATGCTTATGTAGATGGTGGAACAATCGGTTACTATTCCCCTCTAGGTATCACAGAAACCATCCCTTTTGACTGGTCTAATTATGCTGCTATCATGGAACATACTAAGATCATGAAAGTGCTAGACCAAAGTGGTTCCGTGGATATTTACTTAGAAAATTTACCAGAAGGTACTTA
>JAHDHB010000554.1 GCA_020631545.1 Saprospiraceae bacterium
GTAATTTTGTGTTTAAAAAACAACAAAATGAAAGCATGTAGTACAAAGGAACACAAAGTTTTTGGCGAATAAATCTACGATTTAATCAGTGTTTCTTTATCAAAGCAGGAGGGTGAAGGAATAAATTTTTAAAAATTTTTCATTTGCGGTACGTGAATTGTGCGTTTAGATTGTCTTAGGAGTAAAGGCATTAAATTGAACATTTTCAGGTGACACAGAATGGTCCCTTTCTTCTATTTTTTCAGAAAATAATGAGGATTTGGGGTAGGTTATCTATGCCTTGATTTCAACTAAAAATTGATAAAATGTATGGTTTGCAAGGTGAGTTTGTATGAGAATTCAGCACATAAATTTATTTGCTAGCAAATAAATAATAAAACACATACCTCTTACGTTCTACCTTATGTTTTACTATTACTCCAACTAAAATTTCAACTTACTATGAATCGACTACTGAAGCTCGTCATTCTTACCTTGCTTATTGCCAGCAGTTTGCCCTTGCTTGCGCAATCCGAAAAATTTACGATAAGTGGGTATGTGGAGGATGCAAATACGGGGGAAAAACTTATTGGGGCGAATGTATATGACCCAGAAAAAACAAAAGGAACTACCTCCAATGTATATGGTTTTTTTAGCTTGACATTGCCTAAGGATTCTGTTTATTTAGCAGTCAGCTATCTTGGTTATGAAACAAAGTATTTCCGCTTGAAACTGGATAAAGATGTAGAGATGAATTTCCAACTTTCTTCTGGAGAAGCCTTAGCAGAAGTGGAAGTGGTGGCAGAAAAATTGGACAAAATCGAGGAAAAAACGCAGATGAGCCAAATTGAAGTCCCTGTCCAGCAGATTCAAAGACTTCCTGCATTGCTAGGGGAAGTAGATGTCTTGAAGTCCCTGCAGTTGTTACCGGGGGTACAGTCTGGCGGTGAGGGTACTAGCGGTTTGTATGTGCGTGGAGGTAGTCCTGATCAGAACCTAATTTTGCTGGATGGTACACCTGTCTATAATGTATCGCATTTGTTCGGTTTTTTCTCCGTATTTAATGCTGATGCCATAAATACGGTAAAATTGACGAAGGGCGGTTATCCTGCTCGTTATGGTGGTCGCCTTTCTTCTGTCTTGGAAATCAATATGAAAGAAGGGAATAACAAGGAATTTAAAGGGACAGGAACTATTGGCCTGTTGGCTTCAAAACTAACGTTGGAAGGCCCTATTGTCAAGGATAAAACCTCCTTTATCGTATCTGGGCGTCGCACTTATTATGACTTGCTAGCCAAGCCGTTTATCAAGGCACAAGCGAATCAAACCGAAGGTTCAGATTTTGGTGGGGGCTACCATTTTTATGATTTAAATGCAAAGGTAAACCACAAATTTAGTGATAAAGATCGTTTGTTTTTGAGTGTCTATGCAGGTCAAGATAAGTTTGGTTTTGACGTGGAAGAAGACTATATGGATAGTTCTTCCAAGTATGATTTTGGCTTAGATTGGGGAAATATTACTTCTGCTTTGCGCTGGAATCATGTATGGAATAACAAGCTATTCAGCAATGTAACAGGCACCTATAGCCGTTATCAATTCGATACTGGTATCAATATCGAAGAACGTGAAATTTAGTGGAGCCTTGGAAACGGCGAGAAATATCTCTCTTGGATTGAAGACTTTGGCGGAAAAATCGATTTTGATTATGTTCCTAATCCTAGTCATTTCATCAAATTTGGTGCAAGTGGAACAGCCCATACCTTCAAGCCTGGCGCTTTACAATTTAAGATTTCAGACAATACAGAAGCTATCGATACTACACTAGGTTCGTCGAATCTCCAATCTGCTGATTTCACAGCTTATATCGAAGATGACTTTTCTATTGGCTCAAAATTCAAAGCGAATATTGGGGTACATGCTTCCGCTTTTTTGGTAGAAAAGAAAGCCTATTATTCCGTTCAACCTAGGCTTGGTATGCGTTATTTATTGCCAGGAAATGTAGCCTTGAAAGGTTCTTTTTCGACCATGACACAATACTTACATCTTCTTACTAATGAAGGCATTGGACTACCTACCGATTTGTGGTTGCCTTCTACCAAACAGGTAAAGCCAGAATCTTCTTGGCAAGCAGCTTTAGGCTTTGCGAAGACGTTTAAAGATAAGTTTGAAATCAGTATTGAAGGGTACTATAAACGTATGGATAACTTGATTGCATACAAGGAAGGAGCAAATTTCTTTGGGTTCTCGGATTGGCAAACGAAGATTGAAATTGGCAAGGGAGAATCTTATGGTGCTGAACTATTTGTTCAGAAAAAATATGGAAAAACAACGGGTTGGGCAGGCTATACGCTTTCTTGGAGTAATCGTACATTTGAAAACATAAATGGTGGTCGCACTTATCCTTTCAAATATGACCGCCGCCACGATATTTCCTTGGTTTTGATGCATGAGTTTAGCGACCGTATTCGTATGTCGGGTACTTGGGTTTATGGTACGGGGAATGCGATTACACTGCCCATTTCTAAAGCTACTGTTAGTTATCCAAATGAATACTCTCCTAATTCGAATTATGGCATAGGATATGAGCAATCAGAAGAAAAGAACAGCTTTAGAATGAATGCTTACCACCGCTTGGATGTTGGGATAGATTTTATCAAGAAGAAGAAACGCTATGAGCGTAAATTTTCAATTGGCGCTTATAATGTGTACAATCGCAAAAATCCGTTTTTCATTTATGCAGGAAATAATAACTTCGGCGATCCAGCTTTTAAGCAAGTGAGTTTGTTTCCTATTATTCCGTCTTTTAGCTGGAGTTTTAAGTTTTGAGAATTACGAGTGAGGAATTACGAATTAGGAGAATTCCCAAGTCTTATTTTCAACTAACAACTTCTTTAAAATTTGTTTTCAATCTATCATAGTTATGAAAAAAATATTTTTTATCTTATTTCTTGCTTCCGTTTTCTCTTGCGAGCAAGTTGTCGAAATTGATGTTCCCGATCATACGCCGGAATTGGTTTTATCTTCTTATTATACGAATGATTCCTTATCTATCTCCGCTGATATTAGGAATAGTCTTCCTATTTTGAGCAGTATTCAGACTAGAATTATAGATGGTGCTACAGTGGAGCTCTTTGAGGATGATGTATTAATCGCTACTTTGCTCCAAAATGCTAGTGGCGAGTCTTATACAGCCGAACTAAATCAAGCCCTTTCCCGCAATAAACGGTATCAAATTAAGGCTAGTGCCCCTGGTTTTGAAACGATATATGCGGAGCAGGAACTTCCTCAAGAAGTAGCTATCACCGCTGCTACTTATACGCCTAGTGGAGGAAGAGACTTGGACGGTTTTGTCACGGACGAAATAGAAATTACCTTTACGGATCCAAGTGAAGAAGAAAACTACTACCAAGTAATGGTTTATCACCGTTATAAAATGGGAGCTGGCCAGATGTATGGAGCTTGGACTTGGAGTTTGGATCCTATTTTTGAGGAAGGCTGGACTGCCCCCTTGTTTCGGGATGATGTTTTTGACGGCCAAACACGTACGATAAAAATACTAGCGGATGAGGCGGATTACTTAAATTATGATGTTATTATCGTGCTAAGCCATATTTCAAGGTCGAAATATCTATTGTCTAAGTCCTTACTAGCTCAGAGCTTTGCTCAAGACAATCCTTTTGCCGAACCGGTCATCGTACATACGAATGTGGAGAATGGACAAGGGGTATTTTCTATGGAGAGTTCTTCTGTTTGGGAATTTTAGTCTTTAAAATAAGAATTGTCCCATTCTACTTAGTTTCTCACCAATGAAATTCTGTGCAAAAATGGCAGGATATTATTTGTTAACTAAACCTTGAGTTCTTGTTATATTTTGGCGAACATTTATAGCTTATTTTACCGAAGCAAGGGGTTGAAACCCCTTGCTATAGATCCTCGAAGGCTATCGCCTTCTCTAGCATACTATCGTACTGGCTTCGCCATGTTGTTTTGCAGAAAGAAATATGCCCTCTAATCGTCTTAGGGGGCTTTTTTGCTTATGTTCATTCTAATAGCCACGTTTTCACCTTCTTTTCTTTACTACAGAAGTTAATCCCCAACAACTTTACTATCTTGTGCCGATGTAAATGCTTCTCGGCATAGCCTTTTTCTTTTATTTGGGCAATGGCCTCTTCTGCACTTTTATCTAGCTTAAATTCAATAATATAGACATGAGTATCGGTTTGGACAATCGCATCACATCTTCCACGGCTGGTATTGACTTCGCTTTGTATATAGAGCCCAAGATAAGTGAATAACAGATGAACTAGGGAATGATAATATTTTTCATTTTGTTTTTCAAATAAATGATAAGGTATACTTGAAAAAAGGCCGTTAATATGGTTGATAACAGCAGTCACATCATTCTTAATAAAAGCTTCTTCTACTTCATGTCCAATGGAAGCACTTTCACTAATATTTTCATGAGAGAATGAACTAATAAGGTGTTGAAGCATACTTTCTTTCACCTCTAAGTTCGGATAGCC
>JAHDHB010000555.1 GCA_020631545.1 Saprospiraceae bacterium
ACCAGGGACCAGCGGGTTATGAGTCCGCTGCTCTAACCAACTGAGCTATAGGCCCTTTGGTTTTATGCGAAGCAAGAACTAACTTGCTTGATGCAAAATTACATCTTTGTTCGTATTAAACAAGGAAAATAACAAAAAAATTATGCTAAGGATTAAGAACATTATTTTTGACCTAGGAAATGTCTTGTATGATATAGAGATTCCCCGGGCACATAATTATTTCAAGTCAATACTTGGAGAACGCTATGAAGCTGTTCACCATACTCATATAACGAGTAAGTTCTTTGAAAAGTTCGGAACTAATGAAATAAATGCTGAACAATTTGTTCGAAATTTTCAAAACGCTGCTAGTCAAGTGGTTTCTGCTGAAGAGGTGGTGGCTGGCTGGAATAGCATACTCCTAGGGTTCCCGGCTTATCGCTTAAAACTGTTGAAGGATTTAAGTAAAAAATACCAACTTTATTTATTGAGTAATACCAATAGCATTCACATGGATCATATTCGAAAGCATATGCTGGAAGAACATGGGATAGAAAATTTTGATGCTCTTTTTACCAAGGCTTACTATTCTCATGAAATAGGGTTGAGGAAACCCAATCGAATGATTTATGAACATGTTTTGAAGGATGCTAATCTAGTCGCAGGAGAATCCGTTTTTATTGATGATTTATTGGAGAATATTGAGGCCGCTGAACAAGTAGGTATTCATGGAATTTGGCATAAGCCAGCATCTATACCCCTAGAAGAAGCGATTGCTAATTTCTTGAAAATTAATGAATCGTGATGGGTTTTCCCTTGCTATACGTTTTTTTGATGAGTACACCGAGCAAAAAATGGTATTCGCCGAATTACGCCATTATTTACCCATTTTATTGAAAGAACAACCTATGAAAAGGATTTTTACTTTTTTGACGATTTACTTGATGACTTTGCCGCTGCTCTTTGCACAGTTAAGTGAGAAGGGGACTCCTACTAGTTTTTCCCTTACCTCAGCAGATGATGTGAAGATTCCAACAAAATTGATGACCCATGTTCCTATGAATTCCTTGCATTTGGAAGATGAGCGGGAAGAACGGGAGGGCTTGCCGCCTAGGTTTGGTTATCCATTTCAAGTAAACTTTAACTTAAATAATACTGGTGCTTGGCTTGATTTGCCCAATGGAGAACGCTTATGGCGTTTAAAGCTGGAGAGCCCCGGAGCACTTTCGATCAATTTGCTTTTTAATAAATTTAGGATTCCTGAAGGAGGTAAGTTTTTCGTTTATAGCGCTGATCGTAAGCAAGTACTAGGCGCTTTCACAAGGAAAAATGTAAAATCCGATGGAAGATTTGGGACAGGTCTCGTTTTCGGAGATAAAGTGATTTTAGAGTATTTAGAGCCTAAAAATAGGGCTTCAAAAAGTGAATTAGAGGTGGGGACGGTCGTACATGGCTACCGTTATATCAATTATGAAGTAGGTAAGAACTATGGGGATGCTGCTGCTTGTGAGGTTGATGTCAATTGTGCTAGTGCTGCGGGTAGGGAAGATCAAGTTAAGTCCGTAGCCTTGATGTTGATAGGCGGGATACGCTGGTGTACGGGAGCTTTAATCAATAATGTGGATGAAGATTGTACGCCTTTATTTTTGACCTCCAACTCTTGTATGAGTAGCTATGATGCGGTGGATAATCCTAAAGCTACTGGTTTTACCTTTTATTGGCGTTATGAAAGTCCGACCTGTGGGGGAGGGGATGGCTCGATTTATGAAACGACAAATGGTGCAGTGGTTTTGGCGAATAGTTCGAATACTGGAACGGTGGTTGAATCTGATTTTGCCTTATTAGAGTTGTTGGAAAATCCTGCGGATAATTATGATGTTTATTTTGCGGGCTGGGATGCTTCTAGTGCTGCGCCTATTAATGTTTTTTCGATTCATCATCCGCTAGGAGACGTCAAGAAAATATCGGAGGATGATGGCGCCTTGGTTTCTTCTGCTTTTCCTGTTTTTGGTGGAGGAGTGACGCATTGGGGCGTTTTTAATTGGGAAAGTGGGATTATGGAGAGTGGTTCGATTGGTGCGCCCTTGTTTTTATCCTCGAATAAAAGGATTGTCGGCCAACATTCTGGCGGTCTAAGTAATTGCGGAGCGCCTTATGAAGATTATTTTGGTAAATTCTCCTATTCTTGGTTGAATAATGGGGCTACGGATCCTAGAAGGCGGTTGAAAGATTGGTTAGATCCAAGTAATATTGGCCTTACGGCAATGGATGGCGTTTATTCTCCTTGTAATCCTAGGCCGATTTTAGCTTTCGAGACGGAAACGGTGAATCTTCAAGAGGCTACTTTGCAAGGGCCAGATTGCTTGGGTTTTCAAGAGATTTTTGTTGACCTTGATATTTCGGCAGCTCCTCAAGTTCCTATTGAAGTTAAACTTAGTTTTGCAGGAAGTGCTCTGGAAGGAGCTTTTGATGATTATGAAGTGACTCCGAAGACGGTTATTTTTCCGGCGGGGTCTAGTGCTTCCCAAACGATTAGTATCAAAATCTTTGATGATGCTTATGCAGAAGGCAATGAGGATTTTGTTATCACCTATGACGTTATCACTTCTGGAAGAGGTGTTTCTTCTCTTTCCGAAAATACTTTTTATGGATTTATTGCGGATGATGATTTGCCTCCTTCCTTAGCTGGTGCGGTAAATACCTTTGATATTTTGTTTGAAGATTTTGAAGGTGGTGGTTTTCCTTCCGATTGGTCTAAGTCTACGAATGGAGTTGATTCTTTGGCTTTTAAATGGGGGACGGCTCCTGAAATTGGAGATCCTAGCTCGTTTTTTACCGTCAATCCGATGAATATGACACACATGGTAGGCTCTAATGATGATGTTTGTAATTGTGATATGAGCGAAGATTACTTGTTTTCACCCGTTTTTGATTTATCGCCTAGTACTTATGGGCAAGCAAGGGTTATATACGATGTTTATTTTGAAGATCTTTCCTATCAAGGTTTCAGCGAGTATGCGGAGCTTTATGCTACGGATGATAATGGCGCTACTTGGGTAAAGGTTGATAATATCCCTGGCGTGGGCGCTGATGGCCCTTGGCAAACGAGGACGGCTGATATTAGTGATTTTGTGGGGTCGCCTGCTGTTCAATTACGATTTAGGTATACGGATTCGGGAGGTTTTTTGTTTGGGGTGGCTTTTGATAATATTCATGTGGAAGTCGATGATAGATTTCCAGCGAATATCCAAGTTTTGGATAATTTTCCTTCGATGGATGAAGAATATTTAGGGCCTTTTGAAACAGTCTACTTCTATGATGTTTTTGATGGTCAACTTATGCTAAAAATAGAAAATACGGGGCCACATGACTATGGCTGTACTTCGGTGGTGGTCGATAGGAGTGGTGCTCCTTATGCGGCGAATGAGTTTAGCAGTCCGAGTATTCCTTATTTCCTGGCTTCTAAAACGTTTTTGGTGACTCCAATGCATAATAATGCGAATGGAAGTTATGACATTACCTTGTATTACACGGAGGAGGAAGTGGCTGGCTGGGAAGCTATTACAGGACAAGATAGAGCGAATGCGCAAATTATTAAGGCGAATACGAGTATTGGTACTATTACGCCAGCGAATTTCCAGAATTATACCATTGAGAATCAGACACAAACTATGGTTTCCTATACCAATGGTAGTTTAGCTATAGATCAAGGATTTAAAGCTAGCTTCAATACAGGGTTTTCTGGATTTGGGCTTGGGCTTGTCGATTTGTTTTTGCCTGTATCGCTCGTTTCTTTTGAAGGGGAAGTACTTGGCCAAACTGCGGCCTTGAGCTGGGAAATGTCTATGGAGGTCGATGTTGATTTTTTTAGGTTAGAACGCTCCTCGGATGGTATTAATTTTTCTCTTTTAGCGGAGGTTGATGCTGTTGGAAATAGCTTGGAACCGACTAGCTACTTGCATTATGATAGTAGGCCAGAGGAAGGAGTGAATTATTATCGTCTTTCTCAGATAGGTCTTGATGGTCAACTAAAGGTCTTAGAGCCCATTGTTCAAGTGTATTTTGGAGAATTAGCTAATTTTGAAATTTCACCTAATCCTGTTAAGGAACATCTTGACATTTCATTTTTGAATGATCTGGAGGAAGCTGGCTTCTTGTACTTGTATGATATCGCTGGTCGTGAGATGAGTCGTCAAGCAATAGAGGTTAGAGAGGGGCAAAATGACATTTCCTTAGATCTGAGTACCTTATCTTCTGGTGTCTATTTTGTGCAGTTGCAATTTGGGTTTTCTGCGAAGGCACGGAGGTTTATAAAAGAATAAATTGTCAGCTTGTCGTTTTTTTGTGGCAAGACGGTTGCGCCATTGGCTGATTAGTTCAAAAAAATAGCCACAAAGAACTCAACGATAATTGTGTAAACAGCGTAATTATGGCTACATAGAGACATAGGCACATAGATTTTTGACGACATTGGCGTAGAAGGGCACATAGGAAATATTAGAGG
>JAHDHB010000020.1:0-8557 GCA_020631545.1 Saprospiraceae bacterium
TTGTGTCAAAATAAAAACTTTGCACAAAAAACAAACTTTCGGCGTTGTGTGTACATCGCTTGAATTGAATAAGAAGGAGAGAATTCCTCTTTTGTTGGTATAGCGAATTTTTTAGTTACCCATTGTTATTCTTGAATATTTTTAATAACTTGCGCTTAAATAATCGCTACGTGTTAATCGAACTCTTTCTGACTTAGCTATTTGGGCTTTTCGAATCGTGAGACAAATCACGATAATTTTTTGGAACAAAAAGTCCTTTGTCTTTTGTCAAACTTCCGATAGCTATCGGAATTTCAAGCGCAGCGCAGAAAATTCCTTAGCATCTTTCAAAGCGATTTTATTCTTGCAAGCATTCCGCATTATCCAATAATTCCGTAACATACATTGTGCTTATTATTTTTAAGTGTAATTACTTCGTAACTAAAGGTAAGCATTTACAAAATTTTGTAGAGCGTATAAAAGGCTGTTGATCCTAGTGGTTCAAGGTCTATATCCTAAGGTGGCGAAGCCACTACCATGTAGTCCGCGATAGCAATCGGGAGTAGAGAGTAGAATCCGCGATAACTATCGGGATACCGTTATAACGAATTGATTTCGCCTTTTTTGGTTAAACATTAAGTATCAATAATTAAGCGACTAAGTTTTATTGAATTATTGATGACAAAAAAACAATTATCATGAACAAAACACGATTAATGACGCTTGTTTCGATGTTATTCGTTGCATTAACTCTAGAAGCACAGCTCAATACAACAGTGAGCACGGATGGTAACCCACGTCCTCTTACCAAAACAGGATGGAACTTAATATTCAATGATGAGTTTAACGGGAACAGCCTCAACAGAGATTACTGGAATACGCCTACAGGGCCTGGTTCTCCTTGTAACGGGAATTCGGAGTATTTGTATCACAATCCTCAAAATGTATCGGTTGGAAATGGCATGTGTGAATTAAAGTTCAAGCCTTCCATAAATCAGGAATCTTGTACTGACGAAGGAGCTGCTATTAGTCAATTTCATTGGGTTGATGGCGAAACGACTAAAAATGTTGATTTTACGCCGGGTACTTATATCGAAATACGTATGTTCTTGGATGGAGTAGGAGAAGGTATTGGAGGTGCAGCCTTGTTATATGGGCTTGGAGATGCTCAAGAATTGGATTTGTTTGAAGTGTATGAAGAAAATAATTGGAAAATGTTGACGTCTTACCATTTTGGCCCAACTCAAGAAGATAAAACGACGGAATCTAACCATATACGGTTAAAGAAAGGCCCCTTCTCCCGATTTAATCTGAATCGAAAATGGATTGTCTTTGGCTTAGAATGGTTTGCAGATAAGCTTGTTTGGACATTGAATGGAACTGTTATCACAGACTATGACATTAACTCTACGGCTTCTATGCCACTAACGCAAAGCCATTTAGGGATTAGCATTGGAAAACCTCTACATGGAAAATCCTCTACTGCCCCCAACAAAGAATTTTCATGGTTTGTAGATTATGTGCGTGTCTTTAAAAAAGAAGGCTTTGATGCTATAGAAATTCGTGAACCACTTTTTCCTCATCTAGCTTGTGGCAAGTATGGTGATGATATTAAAGTTACTTATGTTCCTGATGTCGTTTATGAATATACGATTCCATATGCGAATAGTCATTCTGAAGTGGTTAACCCTCTTTCTAATGCTAGGGTAGAATGGGTAAATTTTCAAAGTTCTATGCCGGATTTTACCCCCATAGAAGTAGAAGTAAAGGCTACCTTTCCTTCTGGGTATGTCGAAACTCAAAAAGCTACCTTCACTCGAACAGGAAGCATCCCTGATATCCAAGCGATTAATTATTTTGAATTGGCTCCAATGTATTATAATGTGTATATACATAATTATACGGTGAATGGCGATGCCCAAGTAACTTACACCTGGGAGCTAGATGGTGTTCTACTTGGTAAGACTACATCGCCTGTAATTCAAGCAGATATTCCATTTGGGTTGCATACTTTAGAAGTCTCTGCTGATACTTATGGATGGAAAGGATGTGAAAAATCCTATTCTAGAAGTATTTATGTTTCTTCTTCCCCATTTCCTGAAGGAGGGTTTGAAAAACAGGTCACAGATGAAACCTTGAATGAACCTATTCTTACGGATTTAGAACTAAGCGTCTATCCCAATCCTACATCTAGTATACAAAACCTAGAAATCAGTTCATTAAATGAAGGAAAGATGAATGTTCTTCTCTTGAATGCGCTTGGACAAACGGTTAATGTGATAGCAGAAAACAGCGAAATCCAAGCAGGACAGACGACCATTGAATATGAGACCTCTCATCTAAGTTCAGGAATTTACTATTTGTATGTAACAGCAGGAGAGCATCAAAAAGTCTTGAAAATTGTTAAGGATTGATGATGAAATCTACTCTGAAATGTAGGAAATCATGAAAAATACGATTTATGATGTCCCCTTAATCGGTTTTGATATAAATCCTCCAGCACAAGCGGTTACTTTTTGAAACCATCCCTTGACCAGTTTTATAAGTTACGATAATGCAGGAGGGACTACTCAACATCCAAATACTATTGCTTCCTTTTTAGACCCAGGAAGGAAGGAGTCAATCCTTGTGAATCTACCTACCATAAGCAACCATAATCAAATAAAACAGCCTCTTCTTCAAGTCTTTCCCAACCCTGCAAGCCATCAAGTAAATGTCGATTTTGTAAATATTCAGCCTCAATTTTTACAAGTAAAAAATGCTTTAGGCCAAACGGTATTTGAGCAAAACGATCCTTCTCCTCCTTTAGAAATTAATGTAGCTCATTTGCCGGTTGGCGTTTATTATTTAGTGCTCAGGGAAGAACAAGGAAGTATCGCGAAAAAAATTGTGGTTTATTGAGCCATTTTTGATATAAAAAGACCATATTGCACAGGATTTTATTATTCCCAACAAACAAACTTATTTCAACTTATCGGCTAAGGCCTTTCTTACTCCAACAACATGAATTTTTACACACTACTTAAGATCTTCTTTTCTCTTGCACTTGTATTTTATTGCATTCCAGCCTTTTCACAAATAAATTTACCCATAACGCGCTATGAAGGCGTAGGGACGGGGGAAAATTTCCTAGAATTAACAGAAAACACAAAATCTGCAATTTTGGCGAACAATACCGTTGATGTCTTGACATACAATTCAGGGCAAGGCCCAATAAACGTTACCAATATCTTTGATCCTTCGCTTGCCCTAGGTACTTATCGGCTACGCTTCCTAGATTCCAACTTCACTACCCAAGGAGAAATGCCCGTTCATTGGATGCTAGAAGACATCAATACGAATGAACAATGGACGTCTGATGGAATGATTGATGTATTCAACGATCAAATCATTGTTGGACGTGGTTTCTCTTTGGCTATCAGGCAAGTAGCTGATGTGGGCGTAGAACCAACCGCAGGGAATGGATTTATCGGTTCAAGCATCTCTTACGCCAATAATTCCCCGAATTGGTTAAGAGGATTAAGAGATGATTCGTATGGCAATTTTACCAATTTTATTAGAACGGGGTTTCTAGAAGAAGATGAAGTGCGGGATCCACAGCTAGTGTTTTCGAATGTCGTTTCCGGCACCTGGTATCCTTACCCCTTGGTAGCATGGAAGCTGGAACCCGTTGTGAATAGCAATTTTATCACTCCAGCATGGACGAGTTCATTTTCTGGTCAAGTAGATTTTAGAAATAAAATGGAATCGCTAAACAATGTCAATATCGTAATGACTAGTGATAAATCTAAGTGGAGTAGATGTGTGGTCGTCAATACTTTTTCCGATAATTACATTCTAGAAGGAATGCCCAATCCCGATGCTCCTCCTTTTGAAATTCGAACAGGAGCTTCTATTGATAAAGATGGAAATCCTGACGGTACAGGTACAGGAATGTCTTGGTTTCCAGGCTATGCCATAGATGTGGAAACGGGAGAACGCTTAAATATCTTCTTTGGAGAAAATGCCTATTTTGCTAATGATCCGAACGTGACGGACGCTGGAGATATTGGTATGCCGGAAGCAAATGGCAAGGATATGATTTTCAATCCAAGCGATATAAACCTTTTCTTTCCAGATCCAAACAACCCTGTCTTTACTTCGATTGAGCAATTACCTCTTGGTGGGCAGCACTTTGTTTATGTGACAAAATCGCTTTATGATGAGTGCAGTCTCCTAGCGTCGGGGCTAACGGGAAGCGCTTTTGATAAAATCAATGCATGGTCTACCGTATCTTGGACGTCTGCGGCCATGTTAGCGGATGGAACATCGATGTTACCCCTATCTCAAGGACTTATCCCAAATGATGTAACGATAAAGTTACGGGTAAACAATCCATATGCTAAAAGGGAGGCGACGAACACCAATGACCACTTTCCGATGTATGAATTTACGATTGACGAAAGCACAATTACCAGCATAAAAGGCTTTGATAATCAAATTCCTGTCCTCTTGTCAAACAATCCAACAAGTCTTTCCGAAACCGAAATTACATACTTGAAAGGAGTCCCAAAAAACAGTATCATTTCGCTCTTATCATCGGATGGAAAATTACTTAAACAATGGGAATCAACCCTAGGAGACAAGGTTAATTTAGCTTTAAATCCAAGCGAATTAGAAATTGAAACTGTCGGTATTTACTACCTCCATATTTTGTCAGAAGAAGGAGCATCAGCCATTAAAAAATGGGTAATTTTGCCTTAGTCGCTTGGAGAACATAGCAAAAAAACTCGACGTGGTACGTTTGAGGCGGCTGCTTTGAGGGATAGCGGAACGTGCTACGTCTTAGCTGTGGCAGAAGAGTTAAACAAGTGCTTTCATCCCTTCAGGATTTACAGGCATCAATTTTCCGAATTTGAGGTAAACCCTGAAAGGGTGTTAGGATTATAGTTAGTAATTTAGTAAGGAACCAAAACTCTGAAAGGGTGAAATGATTAACCATAGACAACAACAAAAATGAAGTATCGGTTTAAACAAGCGCTTGAATTAGTAGCGTTCAGGCGGAAACGCAGCGCGAGAGCATTCCCACTATGCCACCGCCACACACGCACCGCGATTCTATAGTCTGCTGCTTTCTTAGCACTGCCGATACAAAAGCCAAAAAAATCAGGAGATAGGCAAGCAGCAAAAAAACTCGACGTGGTACGTTTGAGGCGGCTGCTTTGAGGGATAGCGGAACGTGCTACGTCTTAGCTGTGGCAGAAGAGTTAAACAAGTGCTTTCATCCCCTCAGGATTTACAGGCATCAATTATCTGAATTTGAGGTAAACCCTGAAAGGGTGTTAGAATTAACCATAAACAACAACAAAAATGAAGTATCTAATAATTATACATTTTATAGCTCTTTTGACGTTAATTAGTGCTTGCAAAAAGGAAGAAATTGCACAAAATACCTGTGCAGAAGTTAGTGTAAATGCAAATTGGACTGCGGAATCATCAAATAAAAAGAATATCTTTGCAACGCTATAAAGTTGCTTAATAAACCACTCGAAATGAAACTTAAGACTATCCTTTTATCGTTTACCTTTGCGTTATTTTTTACATTAACTGCTTATACCCAAGGAATTAATTTTCTCACAAAAATGGGAGGAACAGGATGAAAATGGAATCGCTATTCAAGGAGCCACCAATCAGTTTTTAGTTCCCCTATTTGATGGAACCTATTCTGTAGAAGTCACAGATAATGACCTTTGTACCCTGAATTCTTCCCAGTATTTCTACTACAGCGTTGATGTAGAAAATTTCAATCAAGACAAAAACATTGTCCTCTATCCCAATCCAGTAGAAGAGCTATTAATCCTTGAGCATCAATATGAATCTCCCATAGTCTTTACTTTGTTTAATACCTTGGGACAGAAGCTGATACAACAAGAACTAAACAGTACAAATACATCTGTAAGCATCCCGCCCTACCTATCAGGACTTCATTATGTTCAACTCAGTGATGCTACGAATGCTAAACTATTGTTCAGCAAGAAAATATGGGTGCGATAGTCCCGTTTCCTAGTGATTAAGAAGCACGAAACTGATCACCTAGGGGTTAAAACCACCTAGCTGAACGTTAATTTTTTTTCCTGAATTAGGATGGTGTTACTGCAGAGGACGATCTTTTGTTTAGGTAGTCCTTGATAGGAGTACTCTTGACCGTTTAGGAAAAGGGAGGTAAACCTCACACACTTAATAGTAGTGGAATTTCCAATACACACACGCACTCTCAAACCCACACTCACAATGGCGACAGCCTTCGCTAGATGCTAGCTAGGAGTTTCAACTCCTAGTGACTAGTAAGCGCTTCGCACTTCCCTATTAAAATTCACCTGTCAAATGAATCCAACGGTACATTTTGACCGTCCTACCTCGTAAATTAAGCCAAAACGTCATTTCTGGCAGCACAATAATGACAAAATGACACCAAAAACAAGAAAGGAATGTTTGTTGAATGGAAAATGGGAGACAACTGAGGATGGAGATTATTTTTTGATTAGTATATTTTTTCGTGGAAAAGTCTTTTGTCTTTTATCCTTTGTCAAAAAATGAACAAAAATGGATTTTAAAAAATTTACCACCAAATCGCAGGAAGCCATCCAGTTATCACATGAGTTGGCAACGAATAATGGACAGCAAACGCTTGAAGCGCAACATCTTTTGATGGCGATATTACAAAGTGATGAAAGCTTCTTACAACCTATCATAAAAAATGCAGGGGCGGATTTTAATCAATTGTATAACAAGACTGAAGAACTCTTGGCACGAATGCCAAAGGTCAATGATGCAGGGAATGTTTATCTTTCTAGGGAAGTGCATGAAATTCTAGGAAAGGCAAGAAATTTTATGACTCAATTTGAAGATGAATTTATTACCTTAGAACACTTCCTTTTGGCTATATTAGCGGTGAAAAGTGAGGCTGCTAATTTGTTGAAAGCGGAGGGATTGAAGGAAAAAACATTAATAAAAACGATAAAACAGTTGAGAAAAGGAGGAAAGGTAACCAGTTCAAGTGCTGAATCTACATTCAATGCCTTGGGTAAATACGCTCGGAATCTGAATGATATGGCGGCTTCGGGGAAATTAGATCCCGTTATCGGGCGTGATGACGAAATTCGCCGAGTTCTGCATATTCTTTCGCGTAAAACCAAGAATAATCCGATTCTTGTAGGGGAACCAGGCGTTGGAAAAACAGCCATTGCAGAAGGTTTGGCAAGACGAATTGTGGATCAGGACGTACCTGATAATATCAAGGAGAAAACCATTTTTGCCTTGGATATGGGCGCTTTGATGGCAGGAGCCAAGTACCGTGGAGAATTTGAGGAACGGCTAAAATCGGTTATCCGAGAGGTCGTGGATGCGGATGGTCAAATCATTTTATTTATTGATGAAATTCACACCCTCGTTGGTGCAGGAAAGGCAGATGGGGCAATGGATGCAGCCAATATCCTCAAACCTGCCTTAGCTAGGGGCGAGCTGAGAGCTGTAGGAGCGACGACCTTGGATGAGTACCAAAAATACTTCGAAAAGGACAAGGCGCTTGTTCGTCGGTTTCAGAAAGTGATGATAGACGAGCCGGATGCGATGGATGCGATTTCCATTCTTCGAGGTATCAAGGAGCGCTACGAGACTTATCACAAAGTCGAGATTTTGGATGAGGCGATCATCGCTTCTGTGGAGCTTTCTCAGCGTTATATCACCGACCGTTTTCTTCCAGATAAAGCCATTGACTTGATTGATGAAGCGGCAGCAAAATTGCGTTTAGAAATCAACTCTATGCCGGAAGAACTGGATGAGTTGGAACGAAAAGTTATGCAATTAGAGATTGAACGTGAAGCTATTAAGCGAGAGAATGACGAGCGGAAAATGGAGAAGTTGCAAACTCAATTAACGAAGTTAATCGAAGAACGTGATGCACTTCTTGAAAAGTGGAGAGATGAGAAAAATTTGGTGGAAGCTGTTCAGCGTTGTCGAAATAAAATTGAAAGTTTTAAACTAGAAGCTGACCAAGCGGAACGTGCTGGAAATTATGGACGAGTAGCTGAAATTCGCTATGGCCTTATTCGACAAGAAGAAGAAAAAATCCAAAATTTCTCCAAAGATTTAGAAGAAAAGCAAGCCAACGGCAAAATGCTTAGGGAAGTGGTTACGGCAGAAGACATTTCTGAAATCGTTGCCAAATGGACGGGAATTCCTGTAAGCAAAATGCTGCAAGGAGAACGGGAAAAACTGGCTAACTTGGAAGAAGTATTGCACGAAAGAATTGTAGGACAGGACGAAGCCATAGAAGCCGTGGCAGATGCTATTCGCCGTAGTCGAATAGGTTTTCAAGATCCGAAAAAACCTATTGGCTCTTTCCTTTTCCTAGGAACGACTGGCGTAGGGAAAACTGAACTCGCCAAAGCGCTTGCCAACTATCTCTTTAATGATGAGAATGCCTTGGTAAGGATTGATATGTCGGAATTTCAAGAAAAACATGCCGTCTCTCGTCTAGTGGGCGCACCTCCAGGTTATATAGGTTATGATGAAGGAGGGCAGTTGACGGAAGCGGTGC
>JAHDHB010000020.1:8567-26609 GCA_020631545.1 Saprospiraceae bacterium
AAACCCTATTCGGTTGTCCTTCTTGATGAAATCGAAAAAGCGCATCCCGATACCTTCAATATCCTCTTGCAACTGCTTGACGATGGCCGTTTGACGGATAGCAAGGGGCGTGAAGTGGATTTTAAAAACACCATTGTGATTATGACGTCCAATATCGGTTCGCATATCATACGGGAAGGCTTGGAAAATGTGATGGAAACGGACTTAGATGCTACTAGCTTAATGCTTGAAGGACAGGTTATTGACTTGTTGAAAAAGACAATTCGACCAGAGTTCTTTAACCGCATTGATGACGTTATCATGTTCCGAACGCTTACGAGCAAAGATGTACGTCAAATTGTGAAAATCCAAATAAGACAACTTATCGAAATGTTTAAGTCGAAAGATTTGGATGTAGAAGTGGCGGAGCCAGTTATTGAGCATATTGCAGAAGTAGGGCACGAAGTAGAATTCGGAGCGCGGCCATTAAAGCGCTTAATAAGAAAACAAATCGTGAACAAGCTGGCAAGAATGATCCTCAAGGACAAAATCAAGGAGACGGAACCTATTCGAATCGATAAACTAGAAGGGGAAATCATCATGTTTAATCGTACTAAGAAAAGGGAGGAATTGATGGAGAATTGAGGATGTCTTGTTCGTGGATAACTTCTAGTGTTATGTCATGTTAGAACTAACATTTATAGCTTGACATAACATTAGTCCCTAAGGAAACTCCTTTAATAGAAGGGTGGGGGAATGTAATTACAGCATTTCCTCACCAAATTTTTGATTAAAATCTCGAATACGTTTAGGCGATTCTTTTCCATTTTGAGTATATTCTGCCCAAAGCAAAACATCACGCCAATCCATTTCAGCGTCAAGAATAACACGAGCTAGTTTTATCGTATTCTTTTCCGAAAGAAAAATGATAGCACGAATTAAACGAGCATTTCTACAAGAAGAATTTCGAAGTAAAAGTTGTTGTAAAGGATGGATCGCATGATAAAAATTCGAACTGAAATCGTTTCGAAGACGATCTAGGATATCAGGTGGATAGCAATTTAGATTTATCTTTTCTTCCTTATTCTCTGGGGAAAGAAGTAACTGAGCGTCGGTTATTTCTAAGATTTCTCCTCGTCCACAAACCCTAGCGCCTTCCGCAAAAACAAACTTTTTGCCTAGATGCAAGCGACCGATAAAATAGTCTCTACTTAGAATATGGATTCCAGCCAAAACCGTTTCACCAGGAAAAACTTGCGTTTCTCCTAGGTGATCTTGTTCGCCAGAAGTTTTCATTTCAGGATAACCTTCAAATTCAATATGCGGTCGATAGCCTGAGTATACTGGTTTTTGTCTTCCTCCTTCTTCTGTTTTGAGGAAGTAAAGCTCTGCTATGAAGTGAGATGGTTTCATTTCATTTTTGACTTGACAAGACACTAAGTAATTTTCTGTGCTTCACTTGAAATTCCGATAGCTATCGGAAATTTGACAAAAGACATAGGACAAAGGACTTTTTTGTTCCAAAAAATTATTGTGATTTTTAAAATTGTGAATAATCTCACGATTCGGAAAGGCCAAGTGACTAGTATTTCTGCACAGAACCACTATCCCTTTGGTTTATACCAGCGGCGTTTTTTCTGTTTCTTCTTGCCTTCATCCTGCTTAGGTCTAGGAGCGCGTCGTTGTTGAGGTTTTCTAGAACGTTGCGTTCTTCCTTGTTTTTGAGGCTTTTGTTCAGGGCTATCATCTACAAAAGGATGCTCTTCGATTACAGGAATATTTTGCTTGATGAGTCGTTGGATGTCTCTCAAGTAAGCCCTTTCTTCGGCATCACAGAAGGAAAGCGCTATGCCACTAGCATTGGCTCTTCCCGTACGGCCAATGCGGTGAACATAGGTTTCGGGAACATTGGGCAAGTCATAATTAACCACTAGCGCAAGTTCTTCTACATCAATTCCTCTAGCGGCAATATCTGTAGCAACAAGCACCTGAGTAGAGCCATTTTTAAAATTTCCTAGGGCACGTTGTCTTGCCGTTTGTGATTTATTTCCGTGAATGGCTTCGGCCTTTATCTCCGCTTTTCCAAGCAGCCGAACGATCTTATTGGCGCCATGTTTTGTCCTTGAAAATACGAGAACGGATTTAGCCTCTTCTGTTTCAAGGATATGTGTTAAAAGCTTGATTTTGTTTTTTTTGGTAACAAAATATACTGCCTGTTCTACCCGTTCGGCAGTAGCTTGTTCGGGTTTTATCGTAACCTTTTCTGGATTTCCTAGTATTTTTCGAGAGAGCTTAACGATTTCTGGAGGCATGGTAGCTGAAAAAAATAAGGACTGCCTTTTAGTTGGTAAATGCGTAATAATTTTACGAATATCGTGTATAAATCCCATATCCAACATATGGTCAGCTTCATCCAAGACGGAGTACTCAATGTCTTTCAAAGAGATAAAGCCTTGTCCTATAAGATCGAGTAATCTTCCAGGTGTAGCAATCAAAACATCAATCCCCTTGCTTAGAGCATGGGTTTGTTTTCCTTGTTTTACACCGCCAAAAATTACCGTATTTCGCAAGCCCGTAAATTTTCCATAAGTCGTGAAACTATCACCAATTTGGATCGCCAATTCTCGTGTAGGCGTTACAACAAGCGCTCTGATTTTGCGGGGACCTCTATTTTGTTTTCGATTAAGATATAAATGTTGCAAAATAGGGATGGCAAAGGCGGCGGTTTTACCGGTACCTGTTTGGGCGCAGCCTAGTAAGTCTTTGCCTTTTAGTAGAATAGGAATGGATTGTTCCTGAATTGGGGTGGGTTGAGAATAGCCTTGAGTTTCTAATGCCTTAAGGATTGGCTCAACAATGCCTAGAACTTTAAACGTCATATGGTTTTGTATATAGTGGGCAAAGGTAACTTAATTGTTTGGTTTTTTATGCAATTGTGGAAAATAGGTCATTATTCGCCATTCGAGAGGGAGAGATTTATCGTGAAAATGAGCGGTATTCCTTGGTCAATGGCTTGTTTCTGGTCTTAGTTTCTCACGAGTGAAATTATGCGCAAAAATGGCAGGATATTAAAAACGTTTTTTGATTTTGCTCAATTTTGTGCTTCTTGTAGAGAGTGTAGAGTAGTTAAAGACAGAGATTAAAATGCTAAAGTATAGATAAAGATGATATTTTACCAACACTTTTACATTTCATTATTTAGCTTTACAGTGAATTCAGCTTAAAAAACTGTATCTTGTAGAATTGAAAAACGCTCCAAGTAATGAACTACCTCATCTCATTTCTTTTCAGCATCTTTGTTGTTTCCATTAGTTTGGGGCAGGGGTATAATTTTATTAATTACACCGTGGATGATGGCTTACCATCCAACAATGTGTATGGAACCATTCAGGATGATCGTGGATTTATTTGGATATTCACGGATAAAGGAATCACCCGATATGATGGTTATGATTTTATGACCTATACGGTGCAAGATGGTTTACCGACCAACGACATTTGGTCAATGACAGAAGACCACTTGGGGCGTATTTGGCTCAATTGCTTTTCTAAAGATATCTATTACTTAGAAGGAGATAGTATTAAGAAGTTTTTGGTGGATAAAAGCATAAAATTTAATACTTTTAGAGATCACTGTGATTATAATGGGAATATTTGGGTTTTAAATGATAATCTCCATTACTATAAAATAGATGGGGATTCTATAAAAGCATTTGTATTAGGAGAAGTAAATCAAAAATTTATAGAAAATAAAAACATATACGGTGGTTTTGATGTAAAGGTTGTGAACCCAAAGTTTCCTTATAAGCATACTTGGATAGGGAAAGATACTGTCTGGGAAGTCCATCTACTTAAGGAAGACATAAAAATTTACCCTAAAGAAGACACAACATGTTTTTTTTTACGAGAGTTTAGAAGAGAATTATCTAGAGGGAATATTAGAGTTTTTTATAAGGCGGGAGAGTGGGTTATTATATGGAATCATAAGACCAAACAAACGCTGTGTTTAGGGCCTGATGATTTGGGTGGATTGAAGAATGGAGGGGCTATTTACGTTAATTATATCAATGGTAAATTTCAAATAAACACGGAGAATAAACTGGTTGAAGTTGATACTAATTTGACCATTACAGATAGCTTCTATTTTCCTAATTTAAGCAAAAGAAGTAGAATCCATAGGGCTATTCGTGATAAATATGGTAATTATTGGGTAGCTACACACTCTCATGGGCTGTTTTTTTTGGCTCATGAAAGTAAAAATGCCCAACAGTTAGCGTATACCAATAGGAGCGCAAATGTTTTAGAAGGAGACGGTAAGGGACAATTGGTATGGGCGACAGACGATGCTAGATTTGGGTATTTGATTGATGGAGCTCATAAGGAGCTGGAAGTCAGTAAGACATTTGGAATCGCCAAAAAAGTTGTTATTCGTGATGCTAATCGTTTTTGGGTTGGATTCCAAAATGGATTGCTTTATTTTGATCATGGAAAAATAAGCAGTGTAGAAGACTGGAATGTTACAGTGAAAGGGGAAGAGGACTGGAGAAAGGAGTATAAAAAAATTACGAGGGGCAAAAACATTAAAGACCTTTTTTATGACAAAAAAAGCGAATCTTTGTGGGTTGGTTTATCAAAAGGATTGCTTAGGTATGATCTTGTAAATATGGAAGTGGAGTTAATTACTAGCCTTCGAATCAATAATATTTCACAAGAAGGAAGTGATACCATTTGGTTGGGCGTAAGAGATGGTTTAGCCTATTGGACTGAGCAAGATGGAATTGTGTCTTTGTTTAAAGAGCGTGATAATGAACTTTTCTCCCAGAATATTTTGGACCTTAAGGTGGACAGATTTGGTAGACTTTGGGTGGGCACAGATGGCTATGGGGTATATTGTTATGATGGAACACGTACTTATTCTTTAGAGCATACGAGTACGGAAATTGTCTCTCAGTTGTTTATTGATGTGGAAGATAACTTATGGGTAGGGACTAACAATGGCCTGAAACAAATAAAATTGGATGCTACTCAACCAGACTGCTCTCGTTTTATTCGTAAATTAACCCTGAATGATGGAATTCCTACCAAGGACATCTTATCCGTGTATGCAGATTCTACGGATGTTTATATTGGAACTTCTCATGGGATTACGAAATTATCCAAAACATTTATTTGGAATGATGAATCTCCGCCTAAATTATACCTTACCAAAATCCTAGTAAATGGCCAAGAAACTTCTGAGCAAGATTTGATGAACTTAACTTATAAGCAGAATGAATTGGAGTTTATTTATTTTGCTATATCTTATAAAAGTTATGGGCAAATAACGTATGAACGGAAGCAGCAAGGAGGTGAGCCTAGCATGACGATGGAGCGCTCGTGGGTGCTTGAAAATCAATCTTCTGGGAGTTACTCGCTGCTTATCTCGGCTATTGATGTAGAAGGAAGAAAGAGTGAAGACCCGATAGAAATTAATTTTCAAATTGCTCCTCCTTGGTGGCAATCTTGGTGGTTTTCTCTTTTGATGGCCTTAGGCTTTATCCTTTTTGTCGCGGGGATTGCTCTTATTCGAGTACAAAATATTAAGCGAAAAGAGGAACTAACAAGTGAAATCAATAAGAAATTTGCGGAGTTAGAATTGCACGCCTTGCAATCTCAAATGAATCCTCATTTTGTCTTTAATGCATTAGGAGCTATCCAGTTTTTCATTCATAAAGGTAATATTGATATGGCGGATGAGTTTCTTGCTCAATTTGCCCAACTTATGCGCCTTTTCCTAGAATCTTCGAAGAATAAATACGTGACCTTAGAGCAAGAAATCGACCTTTTGCGCCGCTATGTAGAGATAGAAAATATTCGTTTTGAAGATAGCTTTTCTTTTGAGTTGAAGGTAGATGAAGACCTGCATACGCATTCCATATTGCTTCCTTCTATGTTGATTCAGCCTTTTATCGAAAATGCGATTAATCATGGTCTTTTTCATATGAAACAAAAAGGGGATCTTTTAGTTGAATTTCGTTTAGAGAAGGAGGATACGCTAGCGTGCATCGTTGAAGATAATGGTATTGGGCGTGTAGCAGCCCAAAAAATTAAAGAACAATCTAGGCATAATCACGTTTCGAGGGGTATGCAAATTGTAGAGGAAAGGATAAAGACGCTAAAAGCCATGGAAGAAAGCCATATTACTATAAATATTGAAGATCTTTACCATGAGGAGCATGCTTGTGGTACTCGATCTATTATCTATATATCCTTAGAGGAGTAAATTTTATATAAATGATTAGAGCTATTGTTGTAGATGATGAACCAAAGGCAAGAGAACTGTTAGCCAATAAGCTTACCAAGAATTGTCCCCAAGTTCTTGTTATTGGTATTGCAGAATCTGCGGAAGTTGCAAGGGACTTAGTTGACAAAGAAAAACCTGATTTGGTATTTTTGGATGTAGCGATGCCCGGAGAGAGTGGATTCGATTTTTTGAAAAAGTTTTCTTCCTTGGACTTTGAAATCATTTTTGTTACAGGGTTTAATGATTATGCCCTAGACGCTATTAAGTTTTGTGCTATCGGTTATGTCTTAAAACCCATTCGAAACGCGGATTTAATTGAAGCTGTGGATAATGCGCACCGTCGTATCCTAGACAAACGAATGCTAGAACGTAATCAGCATTTTTTAACGAATATCAATAATCCAGGCAGCCCGAGCAATCGTATTGGAATTCCTACCACGGAAGGTTTGGAGTTTGTTTCTACTAGTGAAATTATCCGGTGTGAAGGGGTACAAAGATGTACTAAAGTACATCTAACTAGCAGAAAATCATTGATTAGTTCTTACAACTTAGGCGTCTTTGTCAAGCTTTTGAAAGGTTATGGTTTTTACGATGTTCACAAGTCGCACCTCATTAATCTAGCCCAAATCAAGCGTTACAATAGAACTGGAGAAGTCGAAATGCTAGATAATTCGGTTATTCCGGTTTCTCGTAGGCGAAGAAATGACTTTTTAGAACAATTACAGAGAATTTAAGGAGTGTTGTTTTTTATGCAAGAGGGCGCTGCTACTTGAAAAATGAACGAAGCTCTCCTCTCTAGGGCTTATTTAATGCTAAGGTCAGGTGATGACTCGTAGTCATCTGCTGATTACTTTTTTATGTTTTTAAGATAAGCCATGCTAAAAACTCGCAATCGTTTTGTAGTGTTCAATCTACCGTCCAATGAAATGGCCGCTCTAAAGCAGGCAAAGCCTTCCAATCCAAAGCCTTCCCTCGAACCTGCATTTGCTTGTTTTCCAACAATAAAATACGCTCATTCTCAAAATAAGTATAATCTAAAAGCCAAGTAAGTTCTTCATAGTCCGTTAGTTTAAATTGCCTCCTCAAAGTATCTATTTCAAGGCGATAATCCTGCATGGAGTCATCCTCATATTGAAAAACAAGGTAGCCATGCCGGTGAATAAATAAACGTTTAAGAGGCAAGTTTATGCTTGTGCTATCCGTTTGTACTGCATAGGCACCATGAAGGTAAGGCCGTGCAGCCAGGTCATCATTGAAATTTTGTCGTTGAAGATAAGGAATGCATCCTTCTAGAATAAAGAGAAGAACAACAAAGGTTTTGAAGTATGTTTTTGACCAATGTTGGTCAATTTGCTTGGGTATTTCTAACGTTTTTAAGGTCGTCGGTCGTTGTCGAATAAAGAAATCGTAAAGACTTTTTATACTTGGTAGTAAGGCGGTGATAGTGGAAAGAAGTAGAAAACTCGCATAGAGTTTCAAGGAAATATCAAAGGAAAAATTGATAGCTAGGATATTCGCTAAGATGCCTAAACTTAGCAGTAAACCTAGTGTTCGTGTTTTTTTGAAGAGCAAAGAAATTGCCGCTAGGAGTTCCATTGCTCCCATGAATAAGTTGTAGGTATAGGAAGTACCCATCGTTGACCAAAAAAGAATATCCTTATCAAGTAGACCGAATGGTGTGTACAAGATATTCGGTTCCGGCAGGTAAAATTGGCCTTTAAAAACTTTATCAAAGCCGTAATTAAACCATTGCAAAGCAAGATAGTAGCAGATGATGAGCTGTGACCAGTAGAAGAGAGTAGGGGCGATGTCTTTCCACTTTTTTAGTCGAGTAGTTACGATAGTAATGCATATGGCTACTAAAAAAAGCACTAGCAATAATACGTACATCGCACTCGAATCCGACGAAATCGCATAATAAGCTGGTGTTTCTTGATAAAACAAAGTTAAAATCCAGCGAATGAGATCGCCAAATAAAAAGGTCGTAACATCCAGTTGAAACGAAAATAGATCAAAAGTGAATGGAATAAACACAATGCCCAAAAGAGCAAAACTATTTAATAACGTGTTTAGATATAAGTCTTTGAGCATGATTTTCTACGTTTTTCGATCAGAAAATGAAATACGTACCTCGCTCCACGCACCTCGTTCCTGGTTTCGTCAACTTAAGTTATCTTTCACCCTATTTATTTTTACGTAGTAAAATCTTTCGCTATTTTTTTGAATACTTGTATTTGCCGTGCTACAGTGCCGATAAGCAAGGAAAGTAAAGCGATGATACCGATATAAAACCAAGTACTCAAGCTTGCACTTTTTGCTACGATTTTTTGTGGTGACGAGGGAGGTGCTTTATCTACCAGAGTAATAGGAACAATACTTTTTGTAGTTTCCTTTTTGTTTTTTGATTTTATAGAACGTTTCTTCTTCTTCTTCTTCTTGACTTGTTTTGGTTCTTCTTTCACGGCGACATTATCATAACCAACAAAGACTATTTCCTCAATGGGATTCTGAAAGTAATATTCATCTTTAAGTTTACTTTTAACGACATCTAATTCATGCTGTTTAGAAAATAGGGGATGATTGAAAACAGTGTCTGTACCTGCGCGCCATATTCCTCTATCTCGGATAACACGAGTACTATCACCAAAAGGTACATTTTTACAATGCTTACTAGTGACCATAACCGCAACAGAATCCGAAATAAACTTTAGGCTATCCAACCTTGCTGTTTGTATAAACTCTGTTGGAGCCATACCAAAGTTAGAAGACTCTATATCAAACAGTTTCTTTTCTAAGGCCATTTTGAAGGTCGCCTTGCTACCACTATGGCTTTTATGCGCAATACGTTTGGTTTGAGCCAGGGTTTGCATACTGATGAAAAGGAGTAGTAAAAAGGGAAGTACTTTAAAATTCATGTATATTTTTACCACAATAATTAAGCCATTTCTTTTCTTCTTTAGCTCTGCTAAAATTGAAGGGCAAGGTGAGTACAGGGTTATTAGTTTTGTCTAAATTTCATTATTTTTAATAAATCAAAAAATGAAAATCATGACTGCAAAAATTCTAATTCTTGCTACTATGTTCTTCCTAATGGTTTCGTGTGGAGAAACGAAGAAGCCTTTGAATACAACTACTACGCCAACGGAGGTTTTAACGGAAGAGGCAAAGCCCATCAATTCCTATGAAAAAGAATGGGAAACCTTCAAAAAAGCGGTATTAACCAAAGACATCAAGGGGATTTCTGCTTTTGCTAGTTCTGATGCAGTGGATGCGGAAGCGCTTTTAGAGGCTTTGAGTGGGGAAAACTTTCTCGATACCTTGAAGGAAACATCTTTTAATGATTTAACAGTAACGAAGTCTGAACAAGGAGAAAGCTTAGAATTTCATGCAGAAGTAACGGGAACGGATGACGAAGGAAATGAGGTGGGTAGTGGCGTCACTATTTACTTTTCGAAGGGAAAACATTTAGAATTGGATTACTTTATTGCTGCTGGATAATAGTAAGGTAGGTGTTTGGAATACACACATTCCTTAATAAGGGCAACCATGAAGGATTGCCCCTACTCAGGAATTAAATTTTAGTTTTCAGCTCATGCTATCCCAAAAAGATTAGCAGTTTGTTTTTACAAATGCAGCGATTACCTTAGTATTGAAAACCTTAGGGGCAACCCTTTGTGTTGCCTCTGAATGCTTTTTTCTTCTACTTTACCGCTTCGATAGGCCGAACAGCGGCTCCACCAATGATTTTTCCATTCCATTTTGCTTTCATCGCCTCTTTTATGTTCGATAGCGGAAAAACGTGGGAAACATAAGGCTCAATTTTTCCTTCCTCCACCCATTTCAAAATATCTTGAAGCCTTTTGGGACGGATACTAGGGTCATGCTGGGTGGCGATTACAGAGGGGCAGCCTAAAACTTTTAGACCTTTCATCATGATTAAGTTGGTGGGAAGTCTATTGGCATTGGGAGCACCTCTTTGGCCTTTTCCCTTGGCAACGAAGGGCGTAGCAGCCCAGCCCACTATCAGAAACCGAGCACCAAATTTTACACAACGTAAGCTTTCTTCGGAAATCGCTCCTCCTACACCGTCGTAAACAACATCTACTCCTTTCCCCTTGGTCAAAGCCTTCACCTCACCTCTAAATCTGCGGACTTTTTCATCTTTATTCGTTGCTTTACTATTGATGACATAATCCGCTCCTTGTGCTTTCACGACGGCCAGCTTCTCATCAGAACGACCTGTAGCGATGACGGTTGCTCCTAGTAATTTGGCAAGATGGACAGCAGCTAATCCCGTTGCGCCAGATGCGCCATGAATCAAAACGGTTTCTCCTGCTTGCAGTTGTCCACAAGTGATTAAGCAATGATAAGCTGTTTCGTAGCTTCCCAATAGATTGCAAGCTTGGTCAAAATTCAAGCGCTTTGGTATACGCAGAATGGCTTCTATTGGTGCTACCGCATAAGTAGCAAAACCACCGTATTGCTGATAATCTCCAGGGGAACGAGGGCCACTCACAAAACCATCTACCAAGACTTCATCACCTACGTTCAATTGGCTAGGAGCAATCTCCTCACCGACCCAAAGAACGACTCCACAATACTCTAAACCAGGAGTGTACGGCAAAGGCGGCATATGCTGGTATTGACCACTCGTCATCAACAAATCTACCCATCCTAAAGCTGAACTTTTGACTTCAATTAGCACATCTTTAGCTTTTAGTTGGCTAGTATCGGGCATTCTTTGAACTGCGATGTCTAGAAACTGGTCAACACCTTCCAAGGGTGTTTCTGCAAAAGCAGTGATTTGTACTTTTCTTCCTACCATTTAGCGTTGTGAATTAGGAGTTTGGAATTACGAGTATGGGCGTAAAAGCGAATCCAATCCATAGCCAATGTATAAAAATACTCCATAGGGCTTTCCAATCATTGCTTTGCATAAGCATTTTCCGCTCTTCTCTAGTAAGGTATTTTGAGGATATTGTTTTTTGCATAATTTATCAACGTTACTCAAGGTGAGGTCAAAGTTACTGTTTCTTCTGCTAAAACACAATATGAACGCTAATCGCTTAAGAAAATTGAATTAGGAATGACGAATTACGAATTACGAATTAGGAATTAGGAATGACGAATTAGGAATTATCCGCGATAGCTATTGGGAGGGATCGCTTTTGCGAGAATTGAGTGTGAAAAACGTAAGCTATCAATGCGTAAAAGGTTTTTTTACAGGTAGTTGGTGGTTGAGGTGATTTGAGGGAATATGGGGTTGTGATAATGTTTATTAGCTAATTCTATGCTGACGATAAAATGTTAAGCATTTGTCGTACCTTGCTAGTTATTTACCATTATCTTTTAATAGAAAAAAGTTGCTTTTTAATAAAACTACTTAACCCCTATTGGAAGATGCAAACTGAAAAAAAACAATTTTATGAAACGCTATCTTCGAATATTGGAGCCCACCGTTGTCTATTCCAAGCACGAACTATCGGCAAAAACACCAGAAACCTTAAAACCAGGTGAATTGATATCCTATAACCGCGAAAAAAGGAGAAATGGAATCAATTGGATGGAAATATATATCAATGGTTATAAAGTAGCCTACATACAAAAGGAAGCTAGGAATTTTTTCATATGCAAGCACGCGATACTCTCTGATGAAAATGCAAGCGGGTTTACTTATTCCTTTAAAACAGAGCTAAAACTACCTCGGCATATGCTTTTTCTACCAGAGGGGCATCTTGATAATACAAAACATACTATCGGTCAAATCTCTATGAAAAGCATCGAAAAAGCATCAGAGAATAAAATGATTTACATTACCTTGGAATATCCGGCAGAATTGATTGATGTAGAACCTGTTATCTTTAGGAAAAACGAACATTTTTTCGTTACAGAGAATTCCTATGGAAGCAATGAAATCTTTATGGAGGTGGACAACATGAAGGGAAAAAAAGGGTTCTTGCTTAAAAAAACGAATTACACGAACCTAGAGGATATATGGGTAACGCCTGTTGCTATAGGCGTAGCTATATTGACGGTCATTGGTATCTTCGTTGCTTTTTTAGAAAGCGGTTGGATTGTCATCAGTGGTTTAATGGTTATTGTAGGGGTTATAGTTGGGTTTGTCATGATAATCGTATTGCAAATTCTTTTAATGATACTTCGTGGTATTTTTAATCAAATTCGAAAACGATTTTAGCTAAGAGGGATTATTTATAGGGGGTTAAGGGTTTGATTGTCTTGTGTATATGATGGTTTTGGCGTAAGTAGGAAGCTTATTTTAAGCCTTTTTTGTCTTTTTTTTGAGAGAAAAATAGCGATAAATTAGCGTATGCTTATGAGGAAGATTCTTAGGACAAGAAAAAGAATCTAAGTAGGATAGGGGATGTGTAAATGTCGCTTGTCTAAGTGTTATTGAGTTTAGAAAATAGGTGTTTTTAGCTCACAAAAAGCATGACTGAGGAGTTGCGATTGAGTAGGAAGAAGGATCAAGACATGAGAACGTTAAATCAAGGAGGAACATTGCGAATTATCATTTTTTAGCAAAATTCTAGAACTATGTGTACGTAATCACAACGTGTAGTATTGATACATTTGTCTATTTATCGCCAAAATGACTAACAAATACATGATTCTACTTGCTTGATTTGCAGCTCCGTCATGCTAAGTTTTGTAGAAATCTACATAGTACAAATTTGCTGCTGACTATCAATGGGAAGTAGCGTTTTGAGATGTTTCTACTAGTAATTACTTAAGGTTAAAAATAGATGCATTGTTATGGTAACGGTGTTTTTATAAGATAGGTTTTTGGATACTGTTGCTTGAAAATCATATATATAGGACGACATACTTTTCTGTATTGCAGAGGGTAATAGGGGATAAGCTTCCATATTGTAGTTGAATGTCATACAGATTTTGAATGTTTGTCCTTTACAGGAAGGCTTTTAGGAAGCATTATTCTTATATTTTTGGGATTTGAAAATGAAATCATGATTAACGTCATGATGTGAAAAACAGTTGTTTTGGTACTGGACCGTATGCCTCGCGAAAGCAAAGGGATAGGGTTCAGTACTTTTTTTTGGGTATTTTTAATAGGACGATCCCCACTGGAGATTTCACAACAATTCAGCGTATGAGGTTTACCTCCTTGTTCAAAACTTTGAAGAGTACTCCTATCAAGGACTTGCTAAACAAAAGATCGTCCTTTGGACTTAACACCATCCCAACTAAAGAAAGAAGTAACGTTCAGCTAGGCGGTTTTAACTCCTAGCTGACTGAATAATGAACACAGCGATATACCTCTATTCGAGGTAGTTAACCCCGTATATTGAAAGCAATTAGAATTTAAGCATAGCTTGAGTGCCTACCTTCCCATCAGCAATAATCCTAATGAAATACTGGCCTGTAGGAATATTCAAATTGCTAAGTTGAATAGCCATTTGCTGATGATAAAATTGGGTGAAAACCTTTCTTCCTGTGATGTCAAAAATCTCGATAAATGCTTTTTCGTAAGTCGTGATACCCTTCAACTGGATGTTGATAGCATCGGTAAATGGATTTGGAAAAACGTCGAAAGACAATGCTTCTTGCTTTAAGGTTTCTGCTGTTTCTATTTCCTTGGCGAGTGGTGTGCTAGGAATTGTCCTTGGAGCAAGGTAGCCACAGCCCCAAATTGCTACATCGTCAATATAAACATAATCAGGATTTCCTGTAGCATCACAACGAAATCTTAGTTGGGTAGCGGTTGTAAATGGACTAGGGATATAAACTGTCTCAAAATATCGTTGATCATTGACAAATTCATCTCCCAAATTCCATTCTTCGACCGTTGTAAAAGAATTCCCCCCATTCGTAGAAATTTGAAGCCAAAAATCCTCTGCACTACTGTCCATACTACTTGGTAAATAGGTAAAATTAACAGCAACGACTTCGAAAGGACTTAGATCCAAGTTGTCGGTGGTCATCACCGAAGTAGAAGTGTTGTCCCTCAACCGAATACATCTTGTACCCGAATAGGCATAGGCAGCGTCGTAGCTACTTCTTCGAGCATCAGAACCCCCATCATTCCAAATCCCCCAATCGGTGTCAAAGTTATTGAAATTGACTAAGGAATAGGTGCATAACTCACAAGCATCGGGAACGCCATTGGCATTATTATCAATAGCATCATTTTCTCCTGGGCATTGGTCATAAGCATCGCAAACGCCATCATTATCACTGTCCACAAAAGTCCCTGTACAAGTACAAGCTGACGTATAAACATCACCCGTAGTACAAGCATTTCCATCATTACAAGCGGTTCCGATGAAAGCATTATTTAAGTAAGGACAGGAATCATTGGCATCGCAAATTCCATCATTATCACTATCCATAAACGTACCTGTACAGGTACAAGTGGAATCATAAATGTCACCTGTTGTACAAGCATTCCCATCATTACAAGACGATCCGATTAAACCATCATCGACGTTAGGACATTGGTCATTGGCATCACAAATTCCATCGTGGTCAGTATCCATAAAACTACCTGTACAAGTACAATTTTCATCATAACTATCATTCATCGTACAGGCATCTCCATCATCACAAGCTTGCCCCGTTTGTGTACAAGGAGAGGTGCAAGGAAAAGTGTTGGCGAGCGCGGCGTACATTTTATCCCAAACCGCAGCATCCTGCCTTAGTTTGGAGCGTTCTTGCTCAATATGGACAAAACGACCAGAGGCTATATCCAAATGCGTGTTGCAAGGATCGCTACTTCCATTAAGGAAACGCCCCTGTGTATTGGAAAAACCAAGTAACCTAGTCCAAGACAAGTCCAGGTGTCCTATCTTGAAAGTGAGGCTGTTATCTACAGCGTAAAGCTCATCTCGAATGAGCGCCACATAATCCGGTGTAGGCGTATCACGCGTTCCATTACTCATAATAACATAAGGGTCGGTGCTGTTCTTACCAAATCCATGCAGTTGAACAAAAATGGAAGTGCTTACCGTATTTGCAAGAATTTCGCTAGTTATTTGAAAGGGAGAAGTTGAATTATGCGCCATATCCGAAAGCCGAAAAGGGTCGGAAGAACCTGTGCAAACGCTTGTACTACCATCGCAAGTAGAAGCTAAACTACTATTACAACGATGCGTACCACTCAAGAACAAAGCGAGTGAATTCAATCGCGAAAAAGCATAAACCGCTTGATTGCCCGTATTGGAATCATATTTTAAATGCGGTGCTTGGAGTACCAAATCGCTGCGGCAAGCCTCCAGATTGAAAACATAAGTCCCCCAGTAGTTGCTTGCTGGCGTATTTTCTTCTAGCACATAATATTCGATATTGCTGGTGTTATCCGTAAACAGGGTCACTTGATAATTTAAGGTGCTGGCCGAAATTTGCGCTGCCGCAATATCCTGATTCAACAGGCTGTTTATCGTGTTTTCCCAAGCAGAAAGCTGATTTACATTCGGTTCGGAATAATCATCTCCAGTACTACCAGGCAATGTCGTGATATACGCATTCAAGTAAGCTTCTAGGTCACCTGTTATCGTAGGCGTTCCAGCACAAGAACAATTGCCGTTGTATTGATCATTTATTGTCAATGGATTACCATCGTCACAAGGCGTACCAATAACGGCATCATCCTGATTAGGGCAGGAGTCATTGCCATCGCAAATGCCATCATTATCACTATCGACAAAGGTTCCTTCACAGGTACAATTCGAATCATAAACATCGCCTGTGGTACAAGCATTTTCATCATCACAAGGAATACCCGCAGTGTTGCAAGGGGCTGGTGTACAAGGGAAAGCATTGAACAGCGCCACATACATCTTATGCCAGCTTGATGCATCTTGTCGCAGCTTCGATTTTTCCTGTTCTATGTTTACAAATCGACCCGTAGAAGCTTCTAGATAAGCATGGCAAGGATCGGTGCTTCCATTAAGGAAACGCCCTTGGGTATTGGAAGCAGCAATAAGCCTTGTCCACGACAAATCGATATGAGCAAGTTTGAATGTCAAGGTGTTATCTACATTGTAAAGCTCATTTTTTATAATGGAAGCATAATCGGTGCTTGGCGTACTACGCGTTCCATTGCTCATGATGACGTATGGATCGGTGCTTTGTTTGGAAAAACCATGTAATTGTACAAAAACAGAATTTGTCTTCGCAGTACCAAGGATTTCGGTTGTTTTTTGAAAAGCAGACATCGTATTGTGTGCCATATCCGTCTTTCTATAGGGCGCCGAAGAGCCTGTACAAATACTAGACGTTCCATCACAAGTAGAAGCTAAACTACTGTTGCACCGATGTGTACCACTAAGAAATAGGGCCAAGGAATTTAATCGCGTAAAGGCATAAATCGCCTGATTTCCTGTGTTCGTATCGTATTTAAGATGAGGTGCTTGCAAAACAAGATCGCTTCGACAAGCATTTAGATTGAAGACATACGTGCCCCAATAATTGCTTTGTGGACTCTTCTCTTCAAGTAGATGATAGATGGTATTCGGGCTGCTTGAATTATCTGTAAACTGAACGATTTGATAATTCAAACTATTAGCAAGGGTATTTGCTGCCGCAATGTCGTACGCTAAAAGACTAGCCACTGCATTTTCCCAAATTGCTAATTGACTAGCGGTTGGTTCCGAATAATTATCACCTGTACTACCCGGTAAGGCAGCGATATAACTGTTTAAATAGGTTTCTAGGTTTCCTGTCAAGGCGGGGGTGCCTTGGCAGTCGCAATTTTCATTGTAAACATCATTGATCGTAAAAGCATTACCATCATCACAATTCAAGCCAACGGTGCAAAAAACGGCATCCATAGAAAAATCATCAATAGCAATATCGCCTTGCCAAGTTTCTCCAGTAGTACCCAAAAATCTCAAGATAAGCTGCTCGCCTGCAAAACTCGTTAAATCAAGGTTTACGACATGCCATTGATCGCCTTGGTTGCCGTTTTGATTCCAGATGGAAGAAGACCAGCTCATTCCATTGTCCACACTAGCTTGAATATCAAGGCGCATATCGACGGAGGTTCCATACATGTGGTACTGAAAAGCCATGCTCGCCGAGCTAGCACTAGACAGATCAAAACAAGGAGATTGAATATTGGCTGTTTTACTAGGGTAATTCGGGTCGGAGGCTTCTATGAAAAGATACCAGCTTCCTTCTGCTCCAGTACTAGGCCCTGTACTAGAAGAAGGTGTACCTCCCGAATCTCTTGTCCACTCCAAATCATCATCAGCTCCTTGGAGAAAGCTTCCAAGGTCATTTTCAAAGCTTTCGCTATAAGGAAAAGTATTGAAGGTGCAAGTGTTGAGTTGAGGCGAAAGTTGCTTGGAAGCGTAAAGATGTTGCGTTATTACTAAAAGTAAAAACGTAGGAATTAGGTGTAGGTAGGTTTTCATGTTCGAACGATTAAAAATCAACAATGAAATGTTTTATGAATTGCAAAAATAAAAAAATATGGAATGTATTCTATGAAAAATGGTTAGATGTTTTTTTCTATCTTAATCTAGATTCTTATAGGGGAAGGGGCGTTTTGAATGGCGTACAACTCATCCCCCAGCCCCTTCTCTCCTCAGAAAAGGTAGCCCGCCTTGTTTTACAGGGTTTTAGGAGTAAGGGGGTAGGGTTTTAGAGGGTTAAGCCAAAGGCGTTGCAGTTTTGTTTTGGAGAATATAAATGGTTCTAAATTTGTTGAATACAGCAAAAAACTCAAGGAGCGAGCTTGTTCTCCCTTTGGAGGGACCCCGTATCCCTATCGGGGGACAGACAGAGGGTTGTACGCTGTG
>JAHDHB010000021.1:0-6686 GCA_020631545.1 Saprospiraceae bacterium
GACAAGAGGCATGTTAAATTTTGCAATTTGATTTTTAAGATAGCTAATAATAGTAAAATAGCACCAGATGAAGTATCTCAGATTGATTCATCAATAGAAACATTTAGAGGTATACTAAGGTATTCTTTTCAAACTCTTTCCTACATTGGTCCTCTCCGAGGAGAACCAGAACGAGAATACATCTACCGAGATGAAGTAGTAGAAATCGGCAACAAAGGAGAAAACGCAGCCTACCTCTACCTCACAGAACAAGACAATATCCTAGAAAAACACCACTTCTACAATCCGCAAAACGATAATTTTCAAGAAATAGATCAACTTCCCTTAAAAGAAGCTTTAAACAAATGGATGCGCATCATGAACATCCAAGACTTCGAAGCGAAGATCATTAATAAAATTATCTACTTAGGCTTAAATGCTTCCTCTTATGACAAAACAAAGGTGGGGATTGCCGATGTAGGCTTTGGTGTAAGTCAGATTTTTCCGATTATCTTAGAAGGGTTGCGAATGTCGAAGGGAAGTACTTTGATGCTAGAACAACCTGAGATTCATCTACATCCGAATTTGCAAATGCAGATGGCGGATTATTTTGTAAGTTTAGCCTTATCAGGAAAACGTGTTTTTGTGGAGACGCATAGCGATCATGTTATCAATCGCTTGGTGCGTCGTATCGTGGAGGATGAAGAGCACAATCTTAAGGATTTAATTGGTATTTACTTCATCAAACCTTCAGATGAAGGATCTGTTTACGAAGAAATTAATATTGATGAGGCCAAAGGAATTACAAACTGGCCTAAAGACTTTTTCGACCAAGCAGCGAATGAGCAAATGCGAATTATGCAAGCAGGATTGAAGAAGCGTAAAAATCGAAGAAATAAAGCAAATTCTTAGGAAATGAATGCAGTTTTTGAACCGTCGCTGCTGTTCATTTCGGATGAAAGTTGGCTGGATGAAGAACAACAAGATGCTTTTTTGGAGCATTTAATGAGTCATTTAAATACGATAGATAAGTATGACTTGACTAGAATCTGGTGGACAGAAGAATTGCAACGGGTTTTAGTCGAAATGCCACAAATGCATCCTTGGTATGGAAGTGATTTGCGTAATCCGATCATTTCTATCTTACACCATCAGTTTTATAGTCGAACAGAAGACTTTGTTGAAGATGCATTTCCTTGTAAAATGGCTCCTGCCTTAGTCTCAAATTATTCGAACACAACAGTTCTTGAGCATTTCTTGAAATTAATTCATGCACTTGTTGATTATGAAGAAGATTTCTACTTGTGTGTTGGTCTAGCAAATCGATTATTAAATGGAAACTATTCCTTTTCTTGTGATTGTCATGACAAAACTCCTAAGCATTTTTTATTGAATCAAGGAAAAGATTGGTTACAGTATATAGATGTAGCTGCTCAGTTTTTTCCAAGCACTATAGAGGAATTTGATGATAAATTTGAACTAGGAATGGAAATCGTCCGCTTGCGTGATTTTGAGGGAAAACCGTATTTGTTTGACTTCGAATTTACTAAAAAGATAAAAAAGAGCATTGTAAAAGAAAAGAAGTATCAAATAGAAATTTTTGAAGCAGTTGTTCGAAAATTAATTTTAACTCCAGAAGAAGCAGGGAAAAGCGATCTTAAAGACGAGTTTTTGAAGCGGAGTAAAGAATATCGCTTTCGAGTGACGCAGCGTCCGAGTTCTACTAGGATACATTATGACTTAGGCGATGAAAATCAGCTAATCTTCCTAGAGTATTATGGTGAGGGGGAACATGATGATGGTTTATAACAGAAGCGTACACCATTTCCCTCTTTTTCCACTACTTGCAAAACGACGAAAGAGTTTGTTCAAAAAAAGTAGCGATAAAAATAAATTGAGGGTGTTCGGTGTTTGTACATGATAAAATATACTGTTTAGAATAAGTTTTTGAAAATCTTATGAAATAAGTATTTTTTATTCAAGAATTGCATTAAATTTGTTGTGATATTTTTCCTTCCAAATGATTTTTTTGCCTTGGGTGAAAAAAAATCTAGTAAGGAGAAAATAAAATTAGAAGCTAATTGTTTGAAATTGAAGTTGTTGTGTTTGGTGTTGTAAGCTGGTCACTTTTTTTTCAAACTTTTTTTAATTTTTTTAGTTGAAAAGGCAGCGGAATGAGGGGACACCTCGTTTTACTAGTACAATTGCTGACGAAAATGGACGTAGTTAAATCCATTTCAGCAAAAGTATCTTTTCATAAAACAAGTACCAATTAGTTTTTAATTGGAAAAATGGCACAAAACAGATTCGCACCCTGTTTAAGTTTTAAATGAGGTCTGCTTAGACGACAGTAAGCAGGCCTCTTTTTTATGAAGCCTATAGTAAAAAAAAGGATGGAAATGTTCATCTCCATCCTTAGTCCCTAGGGAAAGATACATCGTGAGAGATAAATCACGGTAATTTTTGAGGCAGCGACCTTCCCGTTTTGTGAGTGGGGAAGGTGTGTTTGCAAAAACTGGAAGGTCTTAGAAACACCTAATGCTCAGCTAAAACCTCCCATTTTTCGCCTTCCACTGCATCTTCCCGCAAAACTGGATGGTTAATGCTCATACTTTTGTAGCAAAGCGAGCTAAATTCGTAGCCCCATGGCTTTCTCACATCGTGAGACTTTTCCAATAATTATCGAAGATTGTCTTTTGTCCTTTGTCAACGTGTCTTTTCAAGCGACAGCGTCGAAAATTCTATAGTCGGCTAAATTCAATCGTACCTCCCTTGTCACTAGCTCCACCAAGAATTTTAAAAGCATCTTGTTCAATTTCTAAAGGACCATCCTCCATGTGTTGAGTATTATTGTCTGGAGAAGAGAAATTGATGTAAAGCAAACCGTGGCCATCATCTGTGATTGTATAAAAATACGTTCCAGCATTAAAGTTATTTAGTAAAATATCAACCTTTCTTCCAGCTTTAAAGACAGCAGTTTTTGAATAGCCGATGGTTTCAGGAGCATTGATTTGATTGCCTTGCCCACGGAGATTGTAGGTTGTGCGTTCCCATTTCCAAGCACCTTGCAGCATATTTTCGGCTGTAGCAGCTGATAGCGCAGGTTTTTCAGGTTTTGAAGGAGCAGAAGTTACGGTAGGTTCTTCTTCCACAGGAGGTTTAGTCGCGATTTCCGCTTCAAGCTCTTTGCGAATTTCTTCTTCTAATTCCTTCTTGATTTCTTCTTTCAACTCTTCCTTCTCTGTTTCCGTCATGGTTGTAGCAGGAGGCTCATTAGCAGGGACTTCTAGAGCTGTTGATGTTTTCGGCGTACAGCGTGAAAGTAGAAGAACCGTCAATATTAAAGTAAAAAAGTAATAAATCTTCATAATCTAAAGTTGATGTGTTAAGTGTTTACTTCCTTGCGAGGTGTCAAATTTTCCTCTACTGGAGGTTGATGATGACACTAGTGGTACTGGTACTGTTCATAAATAATAAGCTTAAGCTGTCTCGAACTTATGAACAGCACCACTAGATACGCTAAATTATTAAATTGTTTTCAAAAAGCGTACCTATAATTATTATTGTTATGTAATTTCGATAAATTAAAAATTATTACCATGATTTTTTTAGACTTATGATGGATAAAATCATAGTTTTTTTATCTTAAGGAATGGTGAGAGAATAATAGACAATATATTTTATCGCCGATCCTTAGACTACCTGTTTAAATATTCTTTTTTCTATGAAAATAACAATTCCTCCTCATATAGCAACGCTAAGAGGTTACCAACCAGGAAAACCCATCGAACAATTAATCCAAGAAAATAACTGGGAAAGGTATGCTATCTTATGGAATAACGAAAACCCCTTAGGTTCTTCTCCTAAGGCCAAAGAAGCTGTGACGAATGCTTTCGATGGATCTAATTTTTATCCAGATCCGCTGAGCTTAGAACTACGACAGGCACTAGCCAATAAGCTTGGGAAAAAAGTGGAGAATATCGTGGTGGGGAATGGTTCTGAAGGGTTATTGATGAATATCTTGAAGGCGTTTTGCTATGGAGATGATGAATTGTTGACCTCTTCAGGGAGTTTTGTGATCATCTACATATGGTCTAAAATATGCGGCATTCCTGTAAAGCAAATTCCTTTGACTACTGATTATCGTTATGATATGGAGGGACTTAAGGCGAATATAACAGAAAAAACTAAGGTGATTTACTTGTGTAATATCAACAACCCTACAGGTGCGATGATAACGCGGGAAGAGTTGGAAGATTTTATGCGTTTTGTTCCCGAACATGTTTTGGTCATTGTTGATGAAGCCTACTTTGAGTTCTCTGCTTCTTTGCACGACGATTTTCCTGATAGTATTACGATGGGATACGATAATATTATTACGCTACGCACCTTTTCTAAGGCATATGGAATTGCAGCGGCAAGAATTGGCTATGCTATTGCTCATAAAGACTTGATTAAGCCTTTATTGAACGTAAGTTTGACCTTTGAACCTTCAAATCTAGCTCAAGCGGCAGGATTAGGGGCTTTGACTGATGATGAGTTTTTGCAACGTACCTTGGACAATAACAAGAAAGGGATTCAGTATTTCTACAAGGAATTTCATCGTTTAGGACTTAAGTATATTCCTTCTTTTGGAAATTTTGTCATGATTGATTGTGGAACGGCGGAGCGCGTACAAGAAATAGTTGACTACCTTAAAGCAAGAGGCGTTTTTGTTCGTCCGCTCAATAGTTCAGGTCTTCCCCATTGCCTAAGAATCTCGGTAGGGCGGCAAGAAGAAAATCAGTATTGTGTAGAGGTTTTGGAGATGGAGGCACAAGAAGCGAAGAAAGGAGTATAATAAGGTACGTTATCCTCCAGAAAGAGGAGGATAACCTAGTTCATTAAAAGGAGAAAAGACATTAAGGCTTTGGGCGTCAACTTCTGTTTTTTTTGTGCAGAAAATGAAATGTGGATTTGGCGATTTTTTAACCATATAAGAAGATAGAAGGATAACGTGACGGACTAGACGCTTAATTCTCACCAAAACGGTAACTCCTAACTGCTAACTCCCGATAGCTATAGTGGATAACTAATGATGTAGCCGTGAACCTGTATTTTCAAGCGAAGCGTTGAAAACTCTTAGGAAACTTAGACATATCCATTATTTTTTTGGCTTGATTGAAGTGGCGTTCCTCATGTAGGGCTAAGATTTTCCAACAATTTTCAAGAGATAGCGTAACAAGACTCGAAGCAGGAGAAGATACTTTTATTTTTTGATGGTCGAGGCCAGCCGTTCGATCCAGTACAGTGAGCAATTCCTTTTGGTGCTTCTGAAATTCTTTTAAAATAGAGGTTCTAGAATCGCTTATCGCGGGATTGAATAGCGTAGGCGTTTTAGATTTTTTTGTATTCGAGGGATCGACTGATTTACGGATGAGATTGCCCCATAATTGATCGATAAACGGAATTTTGTGCCAAAATCTAGGGGTATAGATCTTATCTCCAATCTCAATTAATTGAGGTAAATACAGTTTATTTATGGTCATCACATGGTCGATGCATTGCGCAATGCTCCATTCATGAGGTTTCGGTTTCCAATTTAGTTGTTTTTCACTAAGATGAGAAAAAGATTCTTGAACTTTTAAGGTTACGGATTCAAAGGTAAGACGTACTTCGTTTAGGTATTCATTTTGCATGTGGCTGAGAACTGTGGTTTATTTGCGATGATTTGAAGATGCTAGATACCAAAAATAGGATAAAAAAAACAGGCTTTGGAATTTTTTGCCATTTTTATTTTTATTGTAATATTTTGTTTGTCAAATGCTTAGGTAGGTTTTGGGTATTTGTTTTTTATGCTTGATATTTTTGGTTGTGTGACAGTATGTTCATGACTAAATTGAGGTGTTTTTTCATGTTTAAAATACGCTGGATAGTTTTAACTTTCTTTTTAGGCTTATATCGTTTGGTAGAAACCATGGATTAGAGCTTAAAACCTGAGTTCGACTATTAATTCCTTGTAAATAAAGTCTTTAGTCGTTTTTTGGGCAGCTAATCCCGCTATCCGTTTGTAGTCGGCACGCTGTAGCTCCATTCAGCATGGTCGTAGAGCCATGTTGAATGTAGGAAAGAGAAAGTGTGAGCGTGTGAAAAACATGCACACACACTATCTCATGCTCACACTCGATTTACGTCATGAGAGCTTCATCCATCTTACCTCGTATTTTTTTATGCCTGCTTTTCGGAGCAAACTCACTACTTGCATTACTCAATGACACTCACCTCTCTTACGATAGCGATACCGAATTTTTCCTTGACGGAGGCTTGTATTTCTTGGGAGAGTGCCAAGATCTCTTGTCCTTTAGCTTGGCCATAATTTACCAGAACTAAGGCTTGTTTAGCGTGTGCTCCTGTATGACCTACTCGTTTTCCTTTCCATCCACATTGTTCAATAAGCCATCCAGCAGGAATTTTTACCTGATTATTCGGTAAAGAATAGCCTACAATATGGGGGAAATGAATTTTTAAGCGATTAAATTGTTCTTGAGGAATTTCTGGATTCTTGAAAAAGCTTCCAGAATTACCTAAAACCTTGGGATCGGGAAGTTTTGAACTTCGGATATGGATAATGGCATCACTGATGGCTCGTAAGGTTGGTGTTTCGACGGCCATAGCTTGGAGTGTTTGTTGAATGGTGTAATAATTGAGGCCCTATGTGGGTTACTATA
>JAHDHB010000021.1:6696-9639 GCA_020631545.1 Saprospiraceae bacterium
GAAGACAGGCCGTTTTTGTAAGCGTAGAATAACAGCGGTGATGCAATATTGTCCCTTGTGTTGACGCTTAAAAACGCTATCGCGATAACCAAAATTACAATCCTTATGAAAAAAAACAGATAGATGGCCTGTTTTAAGATTAAGCGCTTCTAAGCGAACAAAAACTTCCTTGAGTTCTACGCCGTATGCACCGATATTTTGGATAGGAGCAGCACCCATGGTTCCAGGGATTAAGCTAAGATTCTCAAGCCCTCCTAAACCTTGTTGGATTGCCCATTGCGTGCAATCATGCCAATTTTCTCCTGCTCCAAAACGAATATCAACCGTATCGGAGGTTTCGTCTACTATGGTCTTTCCTAGAAATTCATTTTTAAGAACTAAACCATCAATGTCCTTGATTAGTAAGATGTTACTGCCTCCTCCCAAAATTAATTTGGGGCGTTCTGCTTTCAATAATACCCGTAAATCCGTGGTGTTATTTACTCGCGCAAAACGCTTAGCAGCAATATCTAATCCAAAGGTATTGAAAGCCTTTAGGGATTGGTTGTATTCTAATTTCATAGGAGGGATAAGTGGGGCGCAGGTTTTCCGCTCACCTCGTCCCTAGTTGCTCAACTCAGGTTGCTGGGTTGAGCAACTAGAAGCTGCCTAATAGTTATTTAAAAAATCAAAGATAAGACGTACGCCTACGCCAGTTCCGTTTTTACCACGGTAAGAATCAGATGATTGTAAGAAAGCAGAGCCCGCTATATCAAAATGAATCCAAGGATAATCGGTGAAGTGTTCTAGAAATTTTCCAGCCGTAATAGCTCCTGCATTACTACCGCCAATGTTCCTTAAATCAGCGATGTCGGATTTAAGCATTTCTCCATATTCTTTCCAAGTAGGGAACTCGACTAAACGCTCGTAAGTAGCCATCCCACTAGCTTCCATTTTTTTCTTGACGCTTTCTTTTGCATTGCTCATATAAACTAGCGCTTGAGAGCCTACAGCCCTAGCAGCAGAACCCGTCAATGTCGCAAAATCCATGACTAATTCAGGTTGATAACTCTTTGCGTAATGAAGTGCATCAGCTAGAATCAATCGGCCTTCTGCATCCGTATTTAGTACTTCTACCGTGGTGCCATCATACATGGTGATGACATCTCCAGGTACATAGGCGTTTTTGCCCGGTCGATTGTCGGTAGAGGGCACAAGCCCAATGACATGTAACGGAAGTTTGTTTTTGGCTACAGCATACATAGTCCCAAGCACAACAGCAGCACCTCCCATATCGGATTTCATAAAATCCATAGAATTGCTAGTTGGTTTTAGGCTAAGCCCTCCTGTATCATAAACCACCCCTTTACCTACAAGGATAATCGGTTTTTTGTTCTTCGCGTTTTTCGGCTTCCATTCCAAAATGCTGAATGTAGGAGGATCCACGCTACCTTTATTTACAGCCAGCAGCCCACCCATTTTTAAAGTAGTGATTTTATCTTTATGCAGCACTTCCACGTCAAAATTAGCATCTTTTCCAAGTGCAACAGCTTCTTCACTAAGCTTTTCAGCAGTTAAGTAAGAGAGCGGTTCGTTTATAAGATCCCTTGCTTTGCAAGTCCCTTTAACGACGTTCTTCAGTTCCTCTAGGCGCTCTGAGGAAAGACTACTTTTTAGTACCCTTAGTTTTTCAAGCGCATTTTTCTTATTTTCAGCATCTTTATAATACTTAAGAAACTGATAGCTGCCCAAGGCCATACCTTCTACATAATCGTAGGTAAGATCAGAGGAGGCATGGTTAATCACCGTTACTTCCTTGATCTTGTTTCTTTCTATGATTTCCAATATCTCATTACCGTCTTTACGTGCTTGTTCTCGCTGAGTACTTTTGTTTTTCTCCTTTTTCAAAACTTGTACAAGAACGATACTTTTTTCTGTAGGGAGAAAAAGCTGAGTTACTCCTTGTTCACACGCCTTTTTCAAGTAAGTAGCGATAGAGGGGGAAAGATAATCTTTTGCCCAGTCTAGCTTGTTGCTGTCAGTAAGGACAAGTAAATTGTCTTTGCCCGAAACGGTGTTCGCAGATGTAATTGCGAGATTCATGGATATTGATTTATGTAAGTGTCTAAGTGAGACTAAATTATCATTTTTTCTTGTCAATCTAAGAAGAAAATGACTTTTTCGACTAACTAGTGGCTCAACTCGATATTTTTAGGGTCTGTTTTGCCATCATACTACCTTAAAAATTGCCTGATGAAAAAGCAGATTCAGCTAAAAATAGGCAACTATTTCCAAGTTGAGCTACTAGGGACTATATGTAATTTAAATTGGCGACTCTTCATCCTCTTATTTTTGTTTGGGTGAGACGAAAATAGTAATGTTTTGCTCTAATTTATAAGAACAAATTTATTCATTACCCTTGAAAAATGTTCTGTTTGATTAAAACTACTTATTTTCCTTTAAATCAAGGTCTAATAGAACAAACATTTTTTAAAAAACCTTTTCTTTAAAGGTTCGTTAGATAGAATTTGCTAAGATATAAAATGCTTGTCAGGAATTCTACAAAATGCCCATATATTCCTCTTCGTAATACGAATTTGGAGACAATCTTTGATTTTCATAGCCAAAACTAAAGTGGAACAAAAGTATTGAATATTTTTTAGGATAAAATCATTGTGTTCCAACTTTTTTGAATGTTCATAGAATTCTGCAAAAAAATGAAGAAAAGAAGAGAGTAGTTGACGACTATTTTGGCATATAGACAAGTGGTTCTGATCAATTAAGTAAAAAATCCATCAAAAAAATAGTTTTTGAGGTTTTTACTCAATGGGAGGAGGTCTCCACTAAGTGCCAGTAGATGTACGCATTTTCTTTGTTGCAATTTTTATATAAAAACACGACTTTTAAGAACGTGTCTGGATGAAAAAGGCAACTTTTAGAGAAAATGCTGATATTTCGCCATCT
>JAHDHB010000021.1:9739-26588 GCA_020631545.1 Saprospiraceae bacterium
ACGTGTCTGGATGAAAAAGGCAACTTTTAGAGAAAATGCTGATATTTCGCCATCTGGGACAATGCGGGATGATGCCACAAGGCACCCCCTGCACTGTCCAAGACGAGAAGTCTAGAACATTGCTTTCCATCAAGCGTTATTTTAAAAAGAAAAAAATGAAAATACTTTCTAAAATCTATGCTTTAACAGGATTTTTGTCAATATTTGTGCTAAATAAAATGTAAGCAATGACTTATGCTCCTGTCTAGGAGCTAATAATTCGAATCGCTTAGCTACAAAATAGTGTGCGTTTGAGTTGGAGCGTGTGTATGTCATAGACTCCTAATTCGTCATTCCTCACTCGTAATTAATTTCGTATAAGCATGAAGGCAAAAAAATCATATGGGCAGCATTTTTTAAGGAGTGAAGCGATTGCGAAACGAATCGCTGATAGCTTGATTTTACCAGAGGACTGTAATGATGTGTTGGAAATTGGCCCTGGAATGGGCATGTTAACAAAATATTTGTTAGAAGGAGATTATACCCTTCATGCAGTGGAGGCAGACGAGGATATGGTGACTTACATCCAAAATAATTTTCCCAGTCTTGCAAAGCGCTTAGTTTCAAAAGATGTACTGAAACTCAACTTTTGGGATGTCACACAAGGGCAATTAGCTATTATAGGCAATTTTCCGTACAATATTTCTTCACAGATAATATTTAAAGCATTAGAAAATAGAAAGATGATTCCTCAGTTAGTAGGGATGTTTCAAAAAGAAGTTGCAGAACGAATCACCGCTAAGCACGGAAGTAAAACATATGGAATTATTAGTGTTTTAGCGCAAGCCCACTATGAAACGGAATATCTTTTTGGTGTAAAAAAAGAAAACTTCCAACCTCCTCCCAAAGTTCAGTCTGCTGTAATTCGATTAACAAGGAAGCCGATTGATAAGTTAGGATGTACCCCAAAACTTTTTCGTCGGGTAGTTAAAACGTCTTTTGGCCAGCGTAGAAAAATGTTAAGAAATACCATGAAGTCTATAGTTCAAGACGTTTCGATGCTAGATAGTGAAGTCATGAAGATGCGTCCAGAACAATTAAGCGTGGAAGATTTTGTTGTTTTGACGAATAGCGTTGCCGCTTGCTTGGAAAAAGAATAGTCATCTGTTTTAAATGGAGAAATTAGAAAACGTAAACGGTTTTTGAAGCGGAAAATTAATTATTACAGTACTTTTTTTCTATTTCCCTACCTGTTTCTTTATATTTGGGGCATTAATGAGGAGCCAAAAGAAACATAGCGAAAAAATTCTTGTCACAGATTCTGTTCATTCTTTATTACTTGAGGGTTTGAAGGAGAAAGGATATACCTGTGATTATCGTCCAGCCGTTAGGTTGCCAGAAGTGCAAGCTATTATCAAGGATTATGTGGGCTTGGTCGTCAATAGCAAAATTCGAGTAGATAAGGAGTTCTTAGATTCAGCGGAGCAATTAAAATTTATTGCAAGGCTGGGTTCGGGGATGGAAATTATAGACCTTGATGAGGCCGAAAATAGAGGCGTTAAGGTATTTCGTTCTCCAGAAGGTAATTGTAATGCGGTGGCAGAACATGCCGTTGGGATGTTGTTGGCCTTAGCGAATAACTTGACCAAAGGGGATAGAGAAGTGAGGGAAAAGACTTGGAAGAGAGAGGATAATAGAGGTTTTGAGATTATGGGCAAAACGCTTGCTGTGATCGGGTATGGCCATACGGGAAGTGCTTTTGTGCAAAAAATGACCTCTTTTGGTGTAAGAATTTTAGTTTATGATAAATACAAAACGGGGTTTGCAAACCCTGCTAAGGGGATAGAAGAAACTGATATGCAAACCATTTTTGATGAGGCGGATATACTGAGTCTTCATATTCCATATAACGAAGAAACGCATGGGCTTGTAGAAGGAGAATATATAGCAAAATTTCGTAAACCCTTTGTTTTGATAAATACTTCACGAGGTGCTATTGTGAATACCCAAGATATGATTAGCGCCTTGCTCTTAGGGAATATTTCAGGGGCTTGTTTGGATGTTTTTGAAAATGAAAAACCTAATAGCTTTACTGAAGATGAAGCGGCTATGTATTGGCAACTTTATGAAATGGATAAAACCGTTTTATCGCCTCATGTGGCAGGTTGGACGCATGAATCTAAGCGAAAAATGGCTGAATTTCTGTTAAAAAAGATTCTAACAAACTTTTGCCCAGCAGTCAAAAGTTTGTCATAATGGGTACATTTTTTTTAAAATGGATGGAAATATTTTTTTGTTGCTTAACATTTTATTAACATTGTACGTTATTTTGGGCGTTGCTGCGTGAATTCGTGAAGCAACACCGCTCTAGTTACGGCTTTACGGCTTGATAGCTAGTGTTTTATGACTTAACTTATTGGAGTAGGGAAGATAGTAACTTATTTTCTGTGCTCTTTTTTCAATTTATAGTAGAGTAGACTTCAACGTCAGGAAAAATTAAGATGAGCCAAGTATTGGATGGACTCTTTTCTGGTCAACTAGTCTTGATTTTTTCTGATTGTAAAAGCTTTACATCTATGAGAATATTCTAGGTAAATTAAAAATGGTATAGCTTATGGCACGTTACATGTACTTGCTAGTGGCGTTTTTGCTGGTTTCCAGCTTCGCCATAGGACAAACAATCCAAGGTAAGATCGTCGACCAGAATACGGGAGAAGGATTACCTTTCGCGAATGTTGTCCTTGAGAAGGATGGGGTTCAAAAGGCAGGAACTACCACTGACCTTGACGGGAATTACTCCCTGACAGGCTTCGACCCGGGCACCTACAACTTAAAGGTGATCTATGTTGGGTATCAGGATAAATTAACGACAGGAATCGTCATTGGTGCGAGTAAAACAGTTCCTTTGGATATTGATATGTCCAACACAGCAGTTCGTATTGACGAGATTGTGGTTGTCGCACATAAAGTTCCTTTGATAGAACCGGATAACACGGCATCTGGTGCTACGGTGACTGGAGAGGAAATTGCAAAACTTCCAACCAAGAGTGTGGATGCTTTGATTTCTACTACAGCAGGGGTCTCCTTGGACAAACAAGGAGAAGATGCAAGTATTCGTGGTGGGCGTGAAGGAGATGCCATCATCTATGTAGATGGTGTCCGTACTCGTCGTGGTAATACAGTTCCTGCTGCGGATATTGAGCAGTTGCAAGTTATCACTGGTGGTCTTCCAGCAGAATATGGTGATGTAACTGGTGGTGTTATTAACATTACCACTAAAGGCCCTGCTAGCAAGTTCTCAGGAAATGCAGAGGTTGAAACTTCTCAATTTTTAGATCCTTTTGGGTACAACTTTGTTGCCCTTGGTGTTGGTGGTCCTTTATTAAAGAGTAAGTCAGAAACGAATGAGCGTGTCATTATCGGTTATCGTCTTTCTGGGCAGTATCGAAATCAAAAAGATCCAAATCCTTCTTGGCCTGGTGCTTATACCGCTACGGATGAGTTCAAGAATTTGGTCGCTACTGATCCACTTGTCCCTTCTGTAAGTGGGGAAGGCTTGGAACCTAGAGCCAACTTTATTACGGCTGATGATATTGTACGTTTAAAATATCGTCCTAATACGAATGCGCAAAACTATAACATTAATGGTAAATTCGACTTTAGTGTTACGGAGGATGTCAATGTTACAGTGGGAGGAAACTACCTTTGGATAAAAAACAAAACACCTAATGATGCTCGGTGGTTATTGACGCCTGAATCTCAGCGTGACCGTTATGAAACGGATTATCGGGTATACTTGCGTTTACGTCAAAAAATCGGTGGCAGTTCTTTAGCCGACGATGCAACGGACGAAGAGAAAGAGGCGCAGACGAGTTCGCTTATTCAAAACATCAACTACACCATTCAAGGAGATTATAGTCGATATACTAGAGTCATAGAAGATCCTAGACATAAGGACAACTTATGGGCTTATGGATATGTTGGTGAGTATAATCGTGAATTATATACAGGGTTTGATGCTGAAGAACAATTCGATGAAAATGGCAACTCGTTTTTTGTTTATGAGCAAGTTTATAATGATTCCTTGACTGCCTTTACGCCGGGTACTTACAATCCTGTTATTGCTAGTTGGAATAACTATTTTGATTTTTCTGACCTTCAATTTGTAGAAAATGGTATCAACCGTGGTTCTTTATCTAGAGTAAGTGGCTTGCATTCGAACTTTGGTTCTGTAGCGGATCGCTATGAAACCTTAGATAATACACAATATTCGCTTTCTGCTTCTGCGGGATTTGATATTGTTGGGAAAGGAAAAGAACAATCTAAGCATAGTCTTAAGTTTGGTATTTTATATGAGCAACGAGTTGATAGAGCTTATTCTATTGACCCCTATATCTTATGGCAAATTGGTAGCCAAGAGCTAAATGGGCAGCGAATTAAAACCAACGCTATGGTTAGTGGTGATACGACTTATTATGATTTTGGCTATGGCCAAAACAGTACCTTCGCCAATAACTTACTAGCACAGCTAGGCGCTTCTAATGTTGGGGAATACGTCAATTTAGATGCATTAGGACCAGATGATATGAGTTTAGGTCTTTTTGGTGCAGACGAGCTAATTAGTAATAATGATGTAAGATTGCGCTATAGAGGATATGATTTTAAAGGAGATAAGGTCGGTGCTGATGTTTCTTTTAATGACTTCTTTACAGCAAAAGACGCAAACGGTGAGTTTTCTCGCCCTGTTGCTCCTGTTCAGCCTATCTATACGGCCTTCTATCTACAAGATAAATTTACCTTCAAAGATATTTACTTCAATGTTGGTCTAAGGATTGACCGTTATGATGCGAATACCAAGGTGCTTAAAGACCCTTATTCTTTAAATCCTATTCTTACCGTTTCGGAAGCTACAGGCGTGAATCATGCTACAGGAGCTGATCCTAACTGGTATGTTTATGTTGATGGTGAAAACGTGGATACACCTTATGCTTATAGAGATGGCGACCAATGGTTTGATGCTAGTGGAGATGCAGTGAATGATCCTTCTTCTCTTTTTGGTACAAGATTACCTTCGCCATTAGTTGAAAACGAGCTTTTACCGAATGAGCCTGGCTTTGATCCTGATAAGGTATTTGTAGATTATGAGCCACAGATTAATGTTATGCCTAGACTTTCCTTCTCCTTCCCTATCTCGGAAGATGCAGGTTTCTTTGCACATTATGATATCTTAACAAGAAGACCTACTACAGAAAACGTCTTTTCTGCTTTAGATTACTACAACTGGGCTAATCGTTTTAATACAACAGGAATTCAAAATCCTGATCTAAAACCGTCTAAAACGATTGATTACCAAGTTGGTTTCCAACAACGAGTTTCTTCTAACTCAGCGGTTACCGTTACAGCATACTATAGAGAGCAACGTGATTTGATTGCTACGCGTCCTTATACTTATGCTACACCATTCAACTACAGCACATTTGGAAATCGTGATTTTGGTACGGTAAAAGGATTGACTTTCCAATATGATATGAGAAGAACTAAAAACCTTCGATTGAAGTTAGATTATACGCTTCAATTTGCTGAGGGTACAGGTTCTAGTAGTACTTCTGGTAGAGGGGTTACTAGTCTTGGTGATATTCGTCCTTTTTTCCCTTACAGCTTTGATCAACGTCATAACATAACAACGACGGTAGATTATCGTTTTGGAGAAGGCAAGAAATATAATGGCCCAAAACTTTTTGGAAAAAATACCTTGGAGAATTTTGGAGTAAACATCTTACTTAATGTAGGTTCTGGACGTCCTTATACACGTGAGGCCGATCCTGCTTCTTTTGGTGGAAATAACACAGTTGGAGAATTTAATGGTTCTCGTCTACCTTGGACAAATCGAATTGACTTGAGAGTTGATAAAGACTTTAGATTGGGTAAAAAAGCTGATGCGCTATACTTGAATGCATTCCTTATGTTCCAAAACTTGTTTAATACAGGTAACGTCATTGAGGTGTATAGTTATTCTCAATCTGCTGAGGACGATGGCTGGTTGTCATCTTCTCTTGGTCAAGTAGACATCCAAAATAATAGCCCAGGATATGCTGAGCTTTACCGTTTGCGAATGATCGATCAAGGATTCTATACCTTACCTCGAAGAATTCGTATGGGTGTTATTTTTAGTTTCTAATGCAAATTAATTCTTATATCATGAATAAATTATTTAAAACATCAGTCCTATTTGTGATGTTTGCCTGTATTTCTTTCTCTATGCTTGGAAGGGAGAATATAGGTGAAGTCGCTCCTCCTAGGGGAGTGGTGGAAAACGAAGGGTTTAGAAACGATTGTAACCCCTCGAATTCTCAAGTAGATTTGGATATTAATAATGTCAGGGCTCGTTTGTTGGCAGGGGGGGACCTCTGGTGGGACTTGTCTGACGGTCGATATGTAATCCCTAACGTTGCGCCAGGTGAAAAAGAGGTTTCTTCTATTTTTGCAGCAGCCTTATGGATTGGAGGTTATGATAGTGGGCTCAACCTTAAAATTGCAGCTCAGACTTATAGACAAGGTGGAAATGATTTCTGGACAGGCCCTCTTGATGCTTCTGGAAATACAAATAATGCGACTTGTACGCAGTGGGATGAGCACTTTATTGTGCTTGGAGAAGACATTGAAGCGCACATCGCGGATTTTGTAGAAGATGGTGTCATCAATGGAGAAATTCCTGACGGAGTAAAGTTCTGGCCTGCAAGAGGAAATAGAGAGTTTCCTACGAAAAATGGTGGATTTGATTTGCCGGATCAAGATTTAGCTCCTTTCTTCGATGTACAAGGAAATGGAACTTATGATCCTGATGAAGGTGATTTCCCAATCATTGGAGTTGGTGATCCTAGTAGCTCTATTGATGATCAAGCTTATGCCGATCAAATGATTTGGTGGGTATACAATGATAAAGGAAATATTCACTCAGAAACCAATGGTGATCAAATTGGCCTTGAGGTACAAGCTTTAGCTTTTTCTTATCGTACCAACGATGAGATTAATAACATGAGTTTCTACAAGTATGTTTTATTGAATAAAGCAACGACCTCTATTTTTGATACTTATATGGGACAGTGGGTTGACCCTGATTTAGGATGTTGGGATAATGACTATATTGGTTGTGATACCACGCGTGCCTTAGGTATTGTATATAATGGTGAAGCTACTGACCCAGATTGTTCGGATGGTGGTTCTGGTACCGTTAATGGTTATGGAAATACAGTACCTCTTTTAGGTGTTGATTACTTTCAAGGACCAACCGATGAAAATGGGAATGAATTGGGCTTATCTGCCTTTGTTTACTATAATAATGATTTCACAGTTCAAGGAAATCCTGAGGTAGCGACGGATTATTACGGTTATCTTTCTGGTTTTTGGAAAGATGGTTCTCCTATTGAATGGGGAGGTGATGGCTATAATGAAGGTACCTTTAGTACACCTTATATGTTCCCTTCTGATCCTTCCGATTCTTCACCAGATGCATGGTCTGAATGTGCTGAAGGTACAGCACCTGCTGACCGTCGTTTCGTACAATCTTCTGGACCTTTCCGCTTAGATCCTGGTGCTACGAATGAGGTAATTGTTGGAGCTGTTTGGGTTCCTGAAGGAAATTATCCTTGTCCTAGCTTTACGCGTTTGCAACAAGCAGATGATAAAGCACAAGGTTTATTCGACAATAACTTTAAATTGACGGATGGCCCTGATGCTCCAGACATTACGGTTGTTGAGTTGGACAGAGAGATTATCCTTACCTTGACAAATGATAGTTTGAACAGTAATAACTATTTAGAAGGGTATTCGGAGAAAGCGCCTAACATTCCTACAGGTTTTGTGGATTCTACTTACCGTTTCCAAGGCTATTTAGTTTATCAAACGACCTCTCCTAATGATGTTACTGATTTTGATGATATTGATAATGTAAGACTTATTGCTCAAGTAGATGTAAGAGATGGCGTAACCAAGTTATTCAACTACTTACCTCCTGAGGATGCCGACATCAATATTCTTATACCTACGGTAGAAATCATTGGAAATGATAAAGGAATAGAGCACTCTTTTCATATCACGGAAGATTTATTTGCTACGGGTGATCCGAAGTTGGTGAACCATAAGAAATACTATTTCACAGCCATTTCTTATGCTTACAACAATTACCTGCCTTATGATCCATTGTTCCCTGCTGGCGGTGGTCAGCAGATTCAATACTTAGAAGGACGTAAAAACATTAAGACCTATACCGCTATCCCTCACATTAATACACCTGAAGGAGACGGTACGACAGTAAATGCTTCTTATGGTGATGAGCCAGAAATTACTAGAGTCGATGGACTTGGAAACAGCGGTGACTTCTTAGAGTTGACGGAAACGACTACAGCGAATATCCTAGCTGAAAATAATCCTGGCCGTATTACTTATCAAAGTCAGTCTGGCCCTTTTACGGTTAGAGTTACCAATCCGCTTGAAATTCGAGCAGGGACATACGAATTGGTCTTAGAAGACGGAGATTTGACGGATGTTTTCTTAAGAGACCCTGTTACTTGGGTGCTTACGGATGCCTCTGGTACACAGTGGTTCTCGGATAAGCCTCTGGATAATCCAAATGAGCAAATCATTCCTGATGCAGGTTTTTCTGTAACGATGGAATTGACGGAAGATGTTGGCGATACGCCAACCGATCCTAATGGGTTTATAGGTGCTTCAGTTTCTTATGGCGATCCTAATGGTGTTCAATGGTATGGAGGACTACCCGATCAAGCTGTAGGGCCATTTACTAACTTTATCCGTACAGGACCTTTTGAGGAAGAAGAAGCAAGAGATCCCGACCAAGTTTATTCTGGCATACTTGGAGGTACTTGGTATCCTTATCCTTTAGTAAGTTGGAAAGCAGAGCCTAATGTACCGAATGGTGGGTTTATTACGCCAGCTTGGACGAATACCTTCTCTACACAAGTGGATGCTCGAAATAAAATGGAAACGTTGAATAACGTTGATATTGTATTTACTAGTGACAAAACGAAGTGGAGTCGTTGTGTAGTTGTTAATACGTTCTCTGACTACTATGCAGGGGAAGGCCTACCAAATCCTGATTCTGCTCCATTCGAATTACGTTCAGACGTTTCATTGGATAAAGATGGTAATCCTGATAGTGATCCTACGAATACTGGATTTTCTTGGTTCCCAGGTTATGCTATTGATGTAGAAACAGGAGAGCGCTTAAATATTTTCTTTGGAGAGAATACTTATTTCAATCCTGAATCTACTGTACCAGGTTCCGCTGTATCTTTAGGCTTGTCTACCATGAATGGAAAAGATATGTTATTCAACCCATCATCGGCAGTTGTTGATTTCATTGATCCTTCCATTGGTTTCCAAGGTTCCTTAGCTGAAATCCCTATTGGAGGACAACATTTCATCTATGTGACCAAAGAACTTTATGATGGTTGTGCGCAGTTAGGTGTTGAGCTTGCTGGAAGTGCCTTCTCAAAAGTAACTGGCTGGTCGAAAGTATCTTGGACATCAATTCCTTTCTTGCCAACTGGTGTACAAATGAATTCTGTCGCTGATGGTTTGATACCAAATGATTTAACAGTAAAATTGAGGGTCAATAACCCTTTTGAAGTATATACCGCTACAGGGGAAAACAATGGATACCCTAAATATGAGTTTAGTTTTGATGGATTTGAAGCAGAAGTTGGAAACACAGAAGTAGCCACAAATGCCTTAGATCTTATCAATGTCGTACCAAATCCTTATTATGCTTTCTCTGCTTATGAAGCTAAGCAAAACGAAGGGATTGTGAAATTTACGAACTTACCTCCTCAATGTAAAATTTCTATTTTCTCTTTGGATGGTCGTTTGGTAAGGACTTATAACCGAAACGAAACTCTTTCGAATAGATTAGAAACACAATCAGGACAAATCGATACCTTCTTAGACTGGGACTTAAGAAACAGCAAAGGTATTCAGATTAGTAGTGGAGTGTATGTTATTCACATCAATGCTGAAGGGCTTGGTGAAAGAGTGATAAAATGGTTCGGAAGTATCCGTCAGTTTGACTCTAGTGGTTTATAGTGACTCTCAAAGATATACAGAAGGTAGCTCGTGCAAAACAAGATGAGTTGACCACGAACTACCTTTTAATTTCTTGAACAAGAGTTACGGTTTATAATTTTTAAAATTGACCTAAAATGAAGAAATATATAACTTTGGCGCTAGTGCTTATCATGGCATTTAGCTTAAAAGTGGAAGCGGGGAACCCTGATCGGCAGGGGCAAGCAGGAGCTTACGAGTTACTGCTAAATCCTTGGGCTAGAAGTTCAGGATTGAAGGGCTTAAACACTTCAAGAATAGAAGGTATTGAGGCTTTGAGGATTAATAATGCTGGTCTTGCTTTTATTAATAAAACTCAAGTTGTTTTAGCAAGAACGATGTACCTACAAGGAGCAGATATTGGCCTTAATGGCCTAGGTCTTGCTCAGAGAATCTCCGAAAAAGGAGTATTAGGGTTATCGTTAATGTCTGTTGATTTTGGTGAAATTCCAATTACAACAACGGAAATTCCTGAAGGTATTGGTGCGACTTATAAGCCTTTGTTTTTTAATATGGGAATTGGATATGCACACAAATTTTCTGACAGGATTTCTACTGGAGTTACCCTTCGGGTAATTTCTGAATCAGGCCAAAACGTATCCGCTTTTGGTGCTGCTATAGATGCAGGAATTCAATACCGTCTCAAAAAACTAAGCCTAGGAATTAGTTTAAGAAACATTGGTATCGCTATGAAATTTAACGGTGGTGATGGGCATTCTTTTATTGGTTCTTCTCCTCCTAATGAAGCAGATCCTACCAACGGAATTGATCAATTTACCGTTGCAGTAATCCCTAACAGCTTTGAATTGCCTACGGTATTAAATATCGGAGGTGCTTACGACTTTAAGTTTGCGGAAGATGCTCACCGAGTAACGACCATGGTTAATTTTACGTCTAATTCCTTCTCTAAAGATCAATTTGGTGTAGGGCTAGAGTATTCCATGAAAGAAATGTTTATGTTCCGTGTAGCCTACCAATACGAAGATGGTATTTTTGATAGTGAGCAACGAACCAATGCGCATACAGGATTAGCAGCAGGGTTAAGCGTCCAAGTACCTATCAAAAAAGGTAGTGATACCAAGTTGGGTATAGATTATGCTTACCAAACAACTAGCCCATTTAATGGTACGCACTCCATTGGCTTAAGATTCGACTTGTAATTAGGGGTTGAACTATTCCCTAATTTTTCATATCTTTGTAAAAGAAAAGAACGTTATGGCTTCGCGCTGCAACGTTCTTTTCTTTTCTTGATATCTAAGCGCAGGATTCCTAGTTTCTTATAAAAAATGAATCTTATGAGAAACACAACTGAATGTTGCCAATTCAAAAATACGATCTAGGAATGATTCTAGGATTAGAGGTTGGTTGAAAAACAATTTCTAAAAATTATTCGTTATCCTCTACCCTTTACCATAAAAAGGTCGTTTCTAGATGTTTAAATTAGTAGTTATGTCAAAAATTAATTATTTGACTCAAGAGGGTTATGACAAACTTGAGAAGGAGTTGGAACACCTTACCACGGTAGGTAGGGCAGCAGCAGCAAAAGCCATTGCAGAAGCAAGAGAAAAGGGTGATCTTTCTGAAAATGCAGAGTACGATGCAGCTAAAGATGCCCAAGGGCTTTTAGAGCTAAAAATAAACAACATGAGTAAAATCATGGCCAATGCTAGAGTTTTGGATGAGAATGACTTGGATCTCTCTAAGGTCGTCGTTTTTGCCAAAGTAAAAATTAAAAACCTTGCCAACAAAAAGGAATTTACCTACAAATTGGTTTCTGAATCAGAAGCAAACTTGAAAGAAAAGAAAATATCGGTTACTTCTCCTATTGGAAACAGCTTGCTAGGAAAGAAAATTGGCGAAATCGCTGATGTGAAAACGCCTAGAGGGTTCATGAAATTCGAAATCATGGACATCTTTATCTAACAAGAAGATTTGTATTCAATGAGTTATCGGTTAATTTCAACATTAACCGATAACTTTGTCCTAGAAAACCATTCCATGCCTAGTATTTTTACCCGCATCGTTAACGGCGAGATCCCTTGCCATAAAATTGCTGAGGACGACCGCTATCTAGCCTTCCTAGACATCAATCCTCTAGCCCAAGGTCATACCCTAGTCATCACCAAGCAAGAAGTCGATTATATCTTTGATTTAGAAGATGATTTGCTTGCAGGCTTGCAAGTCTTTGCCAAGAAAGTAGCCAAAGGCATAAAAGAAGTCTGCCCCTGTGAGCGTGTAGGCGTTGCCGTACTAGGATTAGAAGTCCCCCACGTACACATGCACCTCGTTCCCATCAATAACATAGGCGATTTAGACTTCAAGAAAGAAAAACTAAAACTCACCCAAGAAGAATTTGCCGAAATAGCTCAAAAAATAGCAAGGGCTGTTTCTTAGTTAAGAGTTAGTAGTGAAGAGTTAAGAGTTATCGGCATCTCAATACCCCTTCACCCTAAACGATCTGGATTATCCTTTAAAAAGCCAGACCAGCCTTTGTATTTTTTCCCACTGGTCAGTTTATTGCTGCTTTGGAAATAATGGCAAACCACCGTAGCTAAAGCATCCGTAGCATCCAAGGGGAACCCCTCTAGCTTACGATTCACCAAAGTTTCCAACATGGCCGACACTTGCTCCTTAGAAGCATTTCCATTGCCTGTAATCGCCTGTTTAATGCGTTTAGGCGAATATTCAGTGACCTCCACGCCTTTCGTCATAGCCGCAGCCATCGCCACGCCCTGAGCACGGCCCAATTTAAGCATAGATTGAACATTCTTTCCATAAAAAGGCGCCTCAATCCCCATTTCCGAAGGTTTGTACTTCATAATGACAGCCTGCAAACCCTCAAAAATAGCCTTCAACTTTGCAGCAGGACTCTCCAGCTTTCCCATTCGCAAAACATCAAGTTCCAGTACCCGTATTTGCTTCTGAAAAACCTCAATAACCGCATACCCTAGTACATTTGTCCCAGGATCGACGCCGATATGTCGTATTGCTTTGATTTGTTTCATGATGATAAGCAGGGAATCAGGGACTAAGAATCATGGAGGAATTCCCACGACGATTGTCCAACTTCCCATATTACACGCTTTCTTCAGTTAGGGCAACCATAAAGGATTGCCCCTACTCAGGAATTAGATTTTAGTTTTAAGGTAGCTTGCCTCTAGAGTATAGCACTTCGTTTTTAGAGATGTAGGAAACTACCTTAACCCTGAAATCCGTAGGGGCAATCCTTTGTGGTTGCCCTCTGAATCCTGTTTTTTGTTATCGTGAAATCTCTTATGGTTACCCTCTAAATACCTGTTTTTATCAAAATGATCACTCCCCCTTCCGCATAAGCCGTTCAAAGCCAATCTTAAATCCAACAAAAAGCACAAGGAAAAGCGCCAGTAAATGCCACATACTCCCCATAAAGACCACCCAAATCCGCATTTTTTGCAAAATAAGAATGATGATAAACGTAGCAGCAATAACCATCATAAATCCACCAATACGGTCAAAACCCGGAATCTCTGCCAAATCAACCTTACGTCGAATAAAGAGCAGCGTAGCCAGCATCGAAAGAATCGGCAAGAAATAGATCAAAACATTGACCTGTAGTAAATTCTGTCGTTCAAAAAAGAAAGAATAAATACAAAGTATAATGGCAAAAATACCCGGAATACACACCATGTAAATCAAGGTAGAAAAGAAATAACGCCAAGGATTCTGGTTACCCTCCTCATCACTGATCCAACTCAGGAAGAAAGCAAGCACAGGAAGGGCCAAAAACAAATAAATCAATAAAGAACTATTGGCCGTCGCAGATTCGAATAATTGTTGAAGTGTCATAGACCGTAAAAATAGGGAATTAATAGAGAATGCAGAATGGTGAATGAAGAATTTTTTTTGCCTTTGGCTTATATAGCTGAAATAATCAGCTGCCACTTGATGGAGGGGGAGACTGAGCGATTTCGCTATACCTAAGCTTGTGAAGCCAGAACTAAGAAAAGCAAGCAAAATCTAAAGAGCAAATCACGCGGTACGTCTGCGTGGGGGTATCGTGCTCTAGCGGACGTGCTGCGTGTCCGCTAGAGCAAATCGCTACAAATTTAATTTCCTGTCGCAGATGTGCAGAAAATTTTGCCCAAAGGTCTAAATAAGGCTATTGGATTTGAAAAATAGTCTAATTTTTTTTACAAAAAGGAACTAATTAGATTTCTATTTGGTTGATTACATTGCAACATTAAAGGTATTCTTTGAAGAATAGTTTTTTCTTGCGGATATAAGAGAAATAGGTCGATGATGACTTACTAGTCTACGGATGAAGTATTTTATCATCCTATTATTCGTACTTGTAGTTGTTTTAAAGGGGACTGCTACAGCTAATGTACGTTTTGAAACCATTTACCCTTCTTATATTAGTACAGTTGAGACGACATCTTATTTTGATCATGGTAGTGTGATCATAGTTATTGGGCGAGTGTCTGGTAATTATGCGGCTATCAATCAAACAAAGAATTACTTGTTAATGAATGTTTATCGCTTAGATGGTTCTTTTTATAAGAGGTTTTTCTTGGCAGGCTATTCAAATACAGATCTAGGATCTGAATATTGGGAAAGTGGTTCTTATGAGCTGATTTTCAAAAACACGAATACAGGTGAGGAGGTTTACCGCGAGTTGATCGTAGTACCATAAAGTTGATAACTAAAGGCTGTCCATGAGGATGGCCTTTTGCATTGAAGAAGTCTTAGAGCTCATTATATTTTGTTATTAGCCATGCACGGCAAGGTAAATTAGGCTCATTTTCAAGATATTCGCGAGTTATTCGTAGAGGTTTGAATTGTTTATTATCATAAAATGCTTTTAGCACTTTGAAAAAATTGTTAATTCCTTCATAGCTTTCCTTATCCAATTTATCCTTTTGATCTTGTAAGAAAACGCGATATTTACCTAATAGAGCAGTAAAATCATCTACTTCAATGGGTAATCCTTTTTCTGTTAATTCCATCTCATAATGTGCTCTAATCAAAAGCGTTCTAGCTTTTACGGCATCATCAATGGCTATAAAAACTTTATTTTTTATGCGTAAATGAAGTTTTTTATGGACGGCTGAATAATCTTTTTGGTAAAAATCAAGAAAAGCTTGAGCTAGGATACCCGTTTTTTCTTTGTTTTTGGGATTTAAATTTACAATATTAGCATCAATAAATTGCTTTACTCCTTGTAAGTTTTCTTTAGGTAAACCTCCTGCTATCATGGCAAAGTTAAGGAAATGTACTGTATTGAGGTATTTGCCTTTAGATAGCCATCTTTTATCAAAAACAACTTTATAGAGTTGGACAACTTTTTCCCGATACCCTTTTTTCCCTTCCCTAACATTGACAAGAAGGAAATTGATGAGATTATGCGCGAGATGTTTTGAATCTTCGAGGCCAATAGCCCATTTTTCGGATGACATTAGCTCAATAAGTTGGTCGACTATGGATAGAGTTTTATAATCTGGATGCTGTTTTTTTTGCACTTGATCAATTTTGTCAAAGATTTTAAATACTTGATAACGTTTAGCTTCTGTAGGTGAAATATGTTGCTTAAATTCCCTTAAATGAGTCATTTTAGGCTCTTTTATAAAATTTTTGTTTCTAGTGAAGCATTCTTGCTCAAGACGAAAAGTATAACTGACCAATGTCAGGTTGAAATTTTCTAGCAACTTTTGAAATAAGATTTGTTGTTCATTACTATGTCTATCATGTTTACTAGGATTAAAGTATTGTATGTCATAAATCAGAAATTTTCTTAAAAATACACTGGTTTCTTGTGGAAGTTGGTTTAAATTTTTTTCCATTTTTTCTATTAGAGCTTCAAAACCATTTATCTCTTGTCTGTTATTTATGGCTTTAGCAAGGAGCATATTTTTATAAAAACCATCGTTATTTTCTTTAGCTTCCTTTAAAACCAAAAAATCCTGTACTTTTTTGATTAAGTCTGTTTTTAATTTCGAAAATAAACTTTTGTGCTTCATCACAGGCAAACCAAGTACTTGATTAATCGCCTTTTCTTCATTCCAACATTTCTCTCGTTTAATTTGATTTTCATAAACTTCTAAGAATTTTTTTTCTTTTTCAGTTAGAAAAAAGGTCTTTTTAAATGTTCTGAGTTCGTGTTTGGAAAATAAATTTAAGAGAGGGATGATTTTCATAGGCTTAAAAAATATGTTAACTGTAAACTTGGAAAAAGAATGTGGTTTAAAATTTTGTTGTTCAGTTGGTTGTTGGTGTGTGGGGTGTTGAAAAAAAAGGAAAAAGGAGGAAAATCCTAATTTTTGCTATAAACGAATGATCATATCTTGCACCCATAAGCTAAAGTAACTGTGAGAGCTGAACAAAAATACAGAATAAACTATGATTAGAAAACAAGTTCTTGATCATTTTAGTCGTGGCTTGGTAGAACAGTTTAGGAAATTTGGTGATGATTATAAAGAAGAAGTTAGTGTTGAAAACTTTGCTACTAATTTAATTGATCTCCAATTGATCCCTACAACAACCATTAAGCACTTTGTTATTCAAAAAGAATTTGAAGTTTTGAGTCAAAAAGAAACCCTAGACTAAGATAGTAAAGCTTTTATCTAGTAAATACCAACTATCAGAGCGTAGTATTTGGACTATAATTAAAACAGAGTCTTAAGTGCTAAAAAAATAAGATTTTTGGTTTTTTAATAAAATTATATATCTTGTTGTCAGTTTATGTGTTTATTATCAGTTTTTTATAAAATTGCGG
>JAHDHB010000556.1 GCA_020631545.1 Saprospiraceae bacterium
GAAGAATTGGAATATGGTACTACGGATTTAGACCAAGAGATTAATAATCAAGCTGTAGTTCATTATGAGCTTAATATTATTGAGAAAGAGGAAGAATCTTTAGGGTTTTCGGTGAATGTTAATACTACGAATTTAAGTCGCTCTTTTGTAACAGAGACGCGATATACATCTAAAAAATACGTACAGGTTGTAGCAGCATCTGGATGTAACATAAGGGTATCAGTTTCCATTAGACCAAACTGGTATTCTTCTTGGAGGCATAAGGCCTCAAAGATTATTGGTTCTGGAAGCTGCAGCAGTCCTTCTCTTATCCATGTATCTGGTGGTGGCAATCAATTAAAAGTAAAAATTAACCGTCCTGGTAATTCAACTTACCATTTCTACCACTGGAATTAAACTTTTGGGCAAAACTTTCTGCACTTTTCGGTAAGAAGATTTTGTAGAGAGTAGGGACGCTGATTTTCGAAGAAAACTCCAAGTGAATATTGGCGGTAAGTCTCTCTACTCTCTACATTTTACCATTTACTAGGTCTTTCAAATTCTCACACAATGAAACACTATAAAAGCCTTTTACTAGGACGGTCCCTTCTTGCTTTTACCTTTTCTTCCTGCGCAAAAGAGGATTTGATTTTACCTAAAGAGGAGAAACCTCCAGCTACTTTTGCGCCTTCGACTATGCTACTTAAACTTGACCAAGAAATGACTACCCCTCCAATCGATCCTCAGGAACATAAGACCATTGGGAAAGAGGAAGAAACTATAGAAGGGTAAACACCTCGAATTCAAACACCCCTACTAAACATAGATCTATATCCAACATTTTTATTGTTGCAAAACAGCATTCAACATCAAGGAATTCAATAGCCTTCCATACTGCCAATGTGTATAACAATTGACAGATATTGAATTCTTTGGAACAAAGATAATGTATTTTTTTATTATTTAAATTTATTTCTTATGAAAACTAACTCATTTATTTATCTAATGGCACTATTTATTGCCATTTCTTTATTTTCATCTTGTGAACAAAATGACCTTGACAACGCTTTAGTTGAGAAAATTGAGCACACACAAAACGAGCATCTATCCGAGGATATTATCGTAAGTGGTGACGGCTATCGTGGTGTTTCTGGCAGGGTAATCTTCCGTTTAGGAGAAAACAGAACTACTTATGGTTCTCTCGGTACTTCCCCTAACGACACTTATCGTTTGGTCTTCGATTCTAACGATGGGAGATTAAAAATTATTGTTGACGCCCTAAATTACGTAGTATATACAAGTCCAAGAGGAACTGGTCAAAAAGCTACGAAAATAGAATTTCAAGCCTCTGATGGAAATTTTGTCCTTTATAGATATAGTTCTCCAGTTTGGGCAGCTGGTGTAACTGGCCAAGCGGATAGAGTTGCATTACTGGATGATGGTCGTCTAGTAATTGTTAATTCTAGCAATAATATAAGAAGAACGATTGCCACCCCTTTCCCCATCAACAATGGTGGTACTATCGCCCTACGTGTAGGCCAATCTGCTGGTAGAAACACCGATTGGCGTTCTCCTAACGGTCGTTACAGATTAGTTTTCCAAGGAGATGGTAATCTTGTCTTATACGATACGGTTAATGGTGGAGCGCCTTGGGCTACTGGAACTCACAATCAAGGAGGTGTTACCCTAAGACTTCGAAATGATAGAGATTTAGTTATCACTAGAAGTAATGGTCAGCGTGTCTATGAATCGAGAACCCGTAATCAAAACAATATCCACTCCCTCAGAGTCTTTGACAATGGAGCCGTCACCCTTGCTAATAGCGATGGGAATACGGTGAAGAGTCTGCGTTAGTTGAACTATCCGACAATTAAAGTTTCTCTTTGGGCTATCTTAGTCCAAAGAGAAACTTCAATTAAATTGAACTGCTGGGCAATTGGCGAAAGCTTTGCCTGTTTTTTAGTACTGACGGCAACTCCTAACTGCGGCTCTGCCGCGATGTTTTACGCCTGTCATTTGTGGTATTTTGTAGCAAAGCGAACAAAATTTATAGCTGCTTGAAAGAGCCAAATCGTGAGACTTTTTTTACGATAATTTTTCGCAGGATTTTATGAAGGAAAACAAGGGCTAATCCTATCACGCTTTCAGGGTTTGCATCAAATTCGGATAAATGATGGATGAAAATCCCGAAGGGATGTAAGGATTATAGCAAAATAGAAGAATAAGAGCCAAAACCCTGAAAGGGTGGTATTTTTAAGTAAAAACAACATCTTTGGCTCTATCTACCCAACAAAAACGCAATTTAGTCATTTCCGTAACCCCTGATTCCAATACTACCGTCATAGCGTATTTTTCGCCTATAACCCTCTATTCTAAAGTGTTACCTTTGGGTTTGCTAAAATTTCATCCTTAGTCAAATTAAGACCAAAAAGATGTGTATAGACGGTAGGATTTCAATCAGGGGCATCCGGGAATGCATAACCGATCCCCCTGATTGAAATCTAGGGCTACAGAAAAAATATCTTAGGACGAATTAAAAGAGAAAGGGAACAAGTAATTAAATCCGATCAGTCTGGATTGGTAGTCCCTTATATTTGAACTGATTCCGTTAATTATTTTCACAAAAAAGGAGTATAGTTCTTAATTTTGGTAATTATATTAATAATCAAATAGCCAAGTCGATGAAAACGCCTTCTTCTTACTTATATGACTTAGTCCACACGCTTACTAAATCCGAAAAACGCTACATTAAAGTACAAGCAGGTTCAGATGATAAAGATTATATTCAGCTAATGAATGCGCTGTTGGCACAAAAGACGTTTAATGAGGAAGAACTCATCAAAAATAACAAAGAAGCTAAATTTGTAAAGCATTTGTCTTCTACTAAAAAATACCTCTATAATTTTATACTTAAATCACTCATGAACTTTGGCGAAAAAGAACCAGAGGATAAGGTGCTCGAAAAAATTGCGGCAGCTAAAATTTTGTTCAACAAAAAATTGAAGGAGCAAGCCCTGAAAGAATTGCAACAGGCAGAAAAGATTGCTAAAAAATACGAATTTTTAGACCTGCTGTTTCAAATCATTTCGCTTAAAAAAAACTTCATGGAGATACACAATACGAAAATTTTAGAGAAGCTATACAAGGAAAACGTGGAGTGCTTAGCCAAAAAACAAAACCTTAATGAATATTGGCACCTGGATCATCAGCTTGGTTTATTTCATTACCACTTTTATAGTATCAAAACCCAGGAGCATAGGCAAATCGTGCTAAAAATAATGGAAGCCCCTGAATTGCAAAATATAGCCTTAGCCATGACTTATGAAAGTAAGCTCTTTTTTTATAAAATTCATGGAAGGTATCAGGTGATACTAAATAATTTTGAGCAAGCTCGGAAACTTTATGAACAAACTCTACACTTATCCGAAGCAAACACCTATTTCCTTCTACGAGACATCCCAGGCTATCTCGCTTCGGTATGGGAGCTTTTGATGATTTATGAGTATTTGGATAAAATTGATGCTTTTGAGGGAACGCTTCAGCGTATAAAGGCAATTCCTGAACAACGGGAATTCAATTTGAATAAAAACACGAAAAAATACGCCTATGTTAAAGCACTTTTCTTTGATTTTTATTTCAGATCGATGGTGTTCTATCTCTTAAGACAAGATTCAAAAACAAAATACAAACGTATACTTTCTTTGATTCCTGAAATAGAAGAAGGACTGAAAGAATATGGAAATATCCTTATAGAAATACATCAGAATGTCCTACGCTTCTATATTGCCGTAGCCTATTTTCAAAATAAACTGTATGCCCAAGCTCTTGATTGGAACATTAAGATGTTGCATGACTTTAACGACAATAATACGATGGCTCGTCTTATCTATGATTCCAAAACGCTGAATTTATTAATTCACTATGAACTTGGAAATTTTACCCTTTTGGAATCGCTTTTACCCTCGACCTCGAAGTATTTAAAATCTAAAAGACCTCTTTTTGCTACGGAAAAAGCTTTATTTCGGTTTTTAAACAAAAGTATGAAAGCAGAGAATGAAAACGAGAGGAAAGATTTAATTCATAAATTTAATATTGAGCTAAATGAGCTTCCCCTTAAAGACTCAGAAAGGAAATTCTTTACCACAGCAGAATTGCTTTGCTGGATAGAAAATCGGGGGTAGTTTGGGGTAAGAGTTAAGATGTATGAACATTTCATCATGCAAATTACAAGCGCCAAGGGGGGATCTATCTAGGAGAATCTAGGAGGGGCCTCCTAACAAAAGTTCTCGAAATTATAGGCTGTTCTGACAGCTAGCCCCGAAGGGGTAACCTATCTAGTGTCTGACCGAAAAGGCATTTTTTGGCCATCCCTAGTCATCGGTTGAAGGCAAAACGCTATGTCCATCCCGCACCAACTGATGACGCTACATTCCTTTTTCCCAAAATGATC
>JAHDHB010000557.1 GCA_020631545.1 Saprospiraceae bacterium
GTTAAGTGCTAACTCCCCATAATAAAAGCTGAATATTTGACGTAAAAGCCACATTCATATTTTATTTTTGCGACGGATCAAATACCCATTCATCCACCTAATAGTCAACCACTTAAACACAAAAGGGCCGCTCCAATGAAGAGCGGCCTCTGTTGTAAAATTAATTCAACAAAAGAAAACAATGTTTCTTAAGGCAGTACTTTATTTTTTTTGCAATAGCATTTCACCATCTTGAGTCGTAACTTATTACGATTAAGTACAGTGGATACTTCCTCTCTTCTACAATTAAAATTAGGATGGACTATAACTTACTGCACAATACTTGACTCTTATAGCGCCATGGTCTCATAAAACGTCCTGAATATTGCCCACCACCTTGGTGAGTTTCTACGATAGTGGAATAGTAGTTGTGGCAGGTACCATCATCATATTTGACTAGAGCAGCGATATATAGACTCCTTTCTACTGGATAATCTAAGTCGTTTTTTGTCACTGACCAACTATCAGATTCTACAACATAGTACAGAAGAGTCCCTTTTGATGGTGCTTTGTATTCCTTGATAAAGTTTGTAAACTCCGTCTTATGCATTTTTCCTTTTGTAGGAATAAAAGCCTCTTCAAGTTCTTTCCTATCATCTTCAGCTTTAACAGCCGCATATGCACCTCCGTCACGATATTCTAGAACATCGGCTTTCAATTTTTCGTATTTGGCTTTTAAGGCATTAAATTTAGGACTATTGCCATCCTTGGGAATCGTACCATAAGCATTAACTAAATTCAATATAACCTCATATTTCTCTAAGGCAGCATCAGGATTAAGTGGCTTGTATTCTTCTGCCTGTTTTTGCCAAAACTCACAACGGCCGATAAGGGCAAATTTCTCGAAATTCTCTTCAAATTCAGAGGCATAAAACAGCTCCATTTCCTGAATGATTCTTTCGATTTTATCATCCGTTTTTCCATTCTCATGGTAGGCTTTTTTATTTTTGGCGTAATTCTCATAAGCTAGATACCGCTTGGCTGAATACGTTTGTTTATAATCGACGTAATCAAAATCCATCAATTCTTTTTTATCTTTCACGATATATTCGAATTCTCTTCTAAAGCCTTCAGCAGCCTTAGATTTAGCCCTTCTGTCCTTCCATGTTTGCTCAGCCTTTGCATAATGTTCTTTGTATTCCGAAATATCCAAATCAGTGTCTGATTTGTCCATAATATCAAGGTAATTCTTGTAGCTCCGTAATGCTTCTTCAAGAGCATATAGATCACTCCCCTCTATGGCTTCATTAACATCTTCTTTATGGCCATTTAAACGGTTTGTAGAGGTTTTAGCACTAGCATTATTCTGCTTGGCCTCATACCTACTTTTTGCATCTGCTAGATAATTTTCATAAGGAGTTGTAATGAATCCAGGGTACTGTTCCTTGGTGAGTTTTATTTTAGTTTCAAATTGTTGCAAGTAGTTTTCAATCGATCTTTTATTCAAATAATCCTTATTTAGCTCTCGCTCCAAACTTGGTTTTGAATGCTCCATTTGAGCAATAGGAGGCGGAAGCGCTGCCGTTGGTTTAGTCGTCACCTCTTCAGCTTTATCTTCTACCGTTGTATTGGAAGAAGATGAGGAAGATTTTTTGGGAGAAACCTTTTTCTCCACCTTTTTCATAGCATTTTTCAACTTAGGCATTCCTATTTGTCCATAAGTTAAATTAAAGGTAGCTAACACCAACAGCATAGTTGTTAAGTACTTAACAATCATAGTTATTTTGTTTTGAATGTAAAAACAACAATCTTTACCCAAAAAATTGGCTAAAGATATACATGAAGTAATAATAAAAAGGGAAGGAAACAGACCGTTTATTCAAAACGGTTGTTTTCTAAATGAAAGGTATGCGGTTGGAAGGCTATTGCCTTTGATGCAAAACTACAAAAAAGAAGCTACATAGTCAATTTTTCTCTGAATTAAATCTACTCTTGAGTCATATTTCGCCCCTTATACTTACAAGAAAAAATTGGACCTACAAATTAATTTCCTTCAAGTTTTCAATACGATTCCGCTCTAAAAAGTCGTCTATGGTTTCGAAATGCTCAATTACGCGTTGGTTTTTAAATTCAAATACCTTTTGGGATAGTCCTTGTAGGAAAGCTCTATCGTGCGACACCAAGATCAAAGTACCATCAAAGGCCAAAAGCGCTTCTTTCAAGACATCCTTGGATTTGATATCCAAGTGATTGGTCGGCTCATCCAAAATCAATAAATTGACGGGTTCAAGCAGTAATTTGACCATGGCCAAACGGGTGCGCTCTCCTCCAGATAAAACGGATACTTTCTTGTAAATATCATCACCACTAAACATAAAACGGCCTAGGATATTCTTGAGTTGAGTACGAACGTCTCCCTTGGCTACTTCATCAACAGTCTCAAAAACGCTGAGTTTTGGATCAAGTAGAGAAGCCTGATTCTGAGCAAAATAGCCAACTTCAATTCGATGCCCCAACTTGCATTCTCCTTGAAAATCTATCTCGCCCATTATGGCTTTGATCATGGTTGATTTTCCCTCTCCATTTCGACCTACAAAGGAAACTTTTTCTCCTCGTTTGATAGTCATATTAGCATCCTTAAAGACCACATGATTCCCATAATTTTTGGATAAATCTTTGGCAATAACGGGGTAATCACCGGAGCGGCTACAAGGAGGAAAACGCAACTTGAGCGAAGAGTTATCTATTTCATCAATTTCAATAATCTCCAATTTTTCCAACATCCGCTCTCGCGAATTCACTTGGTTGGCCTTAGAGTAAGTTCCTCGGAATCGTTCGATAAAACGTTGGCTTTCTTCAATAAATTTCTGCTGCTCCTTGTAAGCTTTAATTTGAGCAGACCGCCGCTCCTCACGCAATTGTAGATAATGGGAATAATTGGCTTTGTAATCATAGATTTTGCCCATCGTCACTTCTATAGTACGATTGGTAATGTTGTCAATAAATGCTTTATCGTGAGAAATGACAAGTACCGCTTTTGCTTTATTAATCAAAAAATCTTCTAACCAGATAACCGATTCGATGTCAATATGATTTGTCGGCTCATCAAGTAAAATCAAATCTGGCTTTTGGAGTAATATTTTAGCCAATTCAATCCGCATTCTCCACCCACCACTGAACTCACTTGTCGGTTTTGAGAAGTCCGTTCGTTTAAACCCTAGTCCTAGTAAAGTTTTTTCCACTTCTGCATCATAATTAACATCTTCCAAAGCATAAAAAATCTCACCCAGTTCCGTTACTTTATTGATGATATCCATGTAGGCCACTGACTCATAATCCGTTCTCGTCTCTAGTTCCTTATTCAATCGTTCTATCTCATCCCGCATGTTCAGTACTTTACTAAAGGCTTTAGAAGCCTCCTCGAAAACCGTACAATTATCATCCGTAAGCAAATGCTGTGGCAAGTAAGCAATCACCGCATCAGGCGGAAATTGGACACTTCCCCTAGTAGGTTTATCGACTCCTGCAATGATTTTCATCATCGTCGATTTACCTGCTCCATTCTTTCCCATCAAGGCAATCTTATCGCCATCATTAATCACAAATGAAACCCCTTTAAAGAGGGTATGTCCACTAAATTCTACCGCTATATCGTTTACAGAAATCATAATTTTTCGCTTTAGCCTGCAAAAATAGCAATTGCTAAGGCATTCACAAAACTTTGTAAAGAGTAGAAGGTAGAAAGTCCTCTCTAGGACTCAAATAAAAAGGATTTCTTCTAAAGAAAAAAACAGGTATCATTCAATAGTTTAAAAAAATCCGTCAAGTAGAAATAGCCATTTAGATTTTATCTACTTCATCAATGCTCAAGCCAAGAATTTCAGCAATTTTATCATTGGTCATACCCGTTGCTTGAAAGCCTTTGACTGCTTTTTGAATCGTTAGCCGTTTCTCTTCTTCTGCTTTCCGTTTCTCTTCTTCTACCTGTCGTTTCTGCGCCTCTGCTAATTGTTTCCCTTCCTCTGCCTTTTGTTTCTCCGCTTCTGCTAATCGTTTTTGCGCTTTGGCATCCTTCGCCTTTTTCATTGCCCTTAATTTTTCCACACGCTCTGATTCTGCTTGTCTTTGAGCTTGAGCTACCTTTTGGTATGCTCTTTTTACTTGATTTTGAGCATCCTCTATTAGATTTGAGGTTTGGGCTAGACCTTGTTGGATACCTTTCTTACGTTGGTATTCCATCATGTTTCTATGATCATTATATATCTTCTGGCTTTCGATATATATTTCAAGTTCTTGCGTAGTAAGATTTGCTAATTCTGCCATGTCTAATAATTTTTGAAAAACAGGTTCTTCGAATCCTTCTGGAGGTTCTTCAAGCGAATGAAGTTCCGTCAATAAGTATAGCCATTTA
>JAHDHB010000558.1 GCA_020631545.1 Saprospiraceae bacterium
CTTTATAGATGCTTTTTGGAATTTCACCAACATGTTTATCAATAGCTTATTACAATTTAAATCTTAACGCTGCTGTTTATACTATGCGAAACTTTAGTAACTAAGTATTGACGTCTTGCTAACGCAGTACTTAGATTGAAACCCTTATCGCTAAAGATGTTTTGGCGGTCAACTCCCGATTCCTATCGCGGATAATTCGTAATTTAGCAGCTTTGCTGCGTTAGTTTGTAGGATAAAATTTTCTCAATTTTCCGCTCTAGACCGTTTCCCTTTCTTTCGTTTTTTAGTTTTAGGGATAAGGAAATATTGAGGACTAATTTTCTGCTCTTCTATGGAAATAAGCCGAGCTTCGATGGATAGCATTCCAAATTGAACTTGGCAATAAATAGGTATAGCATGGTCAAGTACTTTGGCTACTTCTTCTGAATATCGTTGGCTATTGGGTTCTAGGATAATATTTCGATTGAACGTTAATTTCGGGAGATCTTCAGAAAAAATGTATTGCTCTTTAGCAAAAAATGTATTTACATTCAAGGTTTTACAATGATCTCCAAACGCTAGGCAAGGAATTTCTAAAACGGCAAGGTTGACAATGTCTCCGTTCGGTGGTGAGGTGACTGACGAAAAAAACTTGGGTTTAAAGCTCTCGACAGTTAGCTCATTTGTAGAGTTTTCAAAAGTAAACTTCTTCTTTTTATCTTCAAGCCAAACGATTTTCCGAATATCTCCCTTGTTAAATGTTTTGACATAGTTGCCCTTTTTATAGTGAATGGTGAGTGTGTCAAATGTTTCTCTCTTTTGGTATTCTTCCTGTAAATCAATGATTTCTCCCTGCATATTTAGTTGGCCACCAAGAGCAACATAGTAGACGAGTTTTCCTTCAAATTGCTGAGCAGCTAGCGTTTTGAAAAAGAAGAGCAATACAATGTTTAAAAATATTTTCATGGTTGTAAATATAGGCGAAGCTAGTACCATAGTAAGCTAGAGAAGGCGGAAGCCTTCGAGGTTCTATAGCTATGGGTTTCAACCCCTTGGTTCGTTAAATAATATCTTGTCATTTTTGTGCAGAATTTCACACGTGAGAAATTAAAGGGTGGTCAAGAATTAATTCTATTCAAGGAGTTTCCTACCTTTTTGAGCAACCAACGCCTTTCTACTAGCAATTCTGCGGTTTCGATGTCCTTCAGTAGTCGAGTGAGGAGATGTAGGGTATTACTAGCATACCGTTCATTTTGTTTGATGCGAAAATGCCTTTCCGTCATTTTCATGAAATTATTGTAAGCTTCTTTTAGCGGTGCAGACATTTTATTATTGCGACGCAAATAAGCGCGTAGTGCTTGTAAAGCATGGGGGAGTTGATGTCTAGTAATGTTGGTTTCCTCATCTTCAAAGTGGATTTGAATCCATAAGATTTTATAATAAAGGGTGTAGAAGAAATCATCGGAGTTTTGAATACCTAGTAGAGCGTCGCCTGCTTGGCTATAATTTTCTTGCGCAGCCAATAAATAAGCTTGAGTAAGAAGAGGGACATCCCTTTGAAAACGAGGTGCTAACTCATCTTTATAGCTTTCCATGAAGGTCGAAGTCCATTCAAAAAGCCCTAGTTCGATGCCATTTAGCGCGATATTTACATAATTGTGTGGTGCTAGAAAAAGGTCGGCATTCCAAATTTGAAAAGGAAGGGTCGTTTTATAAATATGGTGCTTCTCATGTTGATAACTCAAGTCTCCTTTGCGAATTTTATGTGTACAATAGTTGAGCATAAACCCATAAACTTGGCGTAAGGTCGTAATATCAAGTCTGGATTGGTGTTCTTGTGTTAAAATTTTGAGCTGAGCAAAGCAGTGTTCTGGATTTTCATCTCGTAATAGGAGCAAAACGTGATAATATATTTGAATTAAGGGTTGGCTATTACTCCAATTTTCAGCTAGGTAATTCAGCAAATGCTCTAGCAATGGATATTCGTAGGAAACTTGTAGTATTCGTTCTCGATTAATAGCAGAGCAATACAAAAGTAGCATATTCCCTAGTGAATATTCACGGAAATGCTCGATCATCGTTTGCATGCCTAAATTAGGAGAACGATTATTATAGAAGATCTTAGTGAAAAAATCAATTTCATCCAATAGGTAGTGGTGGTAGTAGTATTCTTTATAGATTTTAGTTTGCTTTTCTAGCTTGGCGCGTTCTTTTTTCAGTAGAGGTTCAATAAAATCATATAATTTATGCTTGATGAAGCTATCTAGCAAATTTCGTTGATGTAGTGTCGTTTGCTTTTCTTGTTCTATGTATCCCATAAACTTTTGTACCAATAAAGTAAATTGAGAAAGCAGCCTCCTCAAGTTGGCATCTTCCTCTTTAGGTATTTGATAGGAAATTGGATACTGTTTTTGATGACCTACTAGGGGAAGTAAATCTGTTTTGTAAATATCTTCCTTAAAAGGAAAGCGTTTGTGCAATAAATCGTAAAGCAAGACAAGTTTCTCTTGCTTGTTAAAAAAGGGAGAACGGATAAAATCGCCAAATCGACGCCATTCTTTTCTACTTAGCGATTTTACTAGGCAGATTAGCTTAAACTTAGATTTAGTAAGGTTCGAATTAGGTAGCATTAAGGTTGAAATTTGGACAACGTTTGGTGGTATGTAATATGTGTTTATGTGCAAAATGCTGTAAAAATGAGCCTTGTATTTGTAACGGTTAGTAATAGAACGTATGAGAAGGTAAAAACGTTCCGATGAAGGAGTGTTTTTATACCTTTTGTAAGGTGGATAAAGCCCCTATTTTTGAAGTATCAATTGAATAGCACCGGTGTAAATTCATTGTAGTTCTGAACAACGTAGCCAATCTCTTTTCAAAAGGGAGTTGTTTATACTTCAATAATTTATTAATCATTATTAAATCTTTGTCTTATGAAAACCGCATTAAGATCTAGCTTTCTATTCCTATGTATTATCTTCACGAGTTCGTGTCTTTTTGCTCAGCAATCACTCCAGCCTATAAAAATTGAAGTCGATAAAATTACATATGGTGCTAAGGAAGCCTATATTAATATCCGAATTCCAGTGAATGAGATGCCTTGTTCTAACACTCTTCGAGTAGTATGGGGACTAAGCGACACACAATATATTGATATCCCTGTAACTTCCAAGAAAAATATAGCTATTGTTTTACCTGCCTTACTAACTGAAGCGCCTTATCAAATGCCAATTAGAGTCTATTGCGCTGATAGTGAAGTATATTCTATTGGGGAGGATTGGGTGACCGTAGAGTAAGACAAGCTACTAGGAAGGGAGCGCCTGTATACTCGTCAATTTTTATAGGTTGCTCCTTTTGTCGAAGGAGATTCCATTGTAGAAAGCTGTTGGACATCAAAATAATAAATCACATGACTAAGTTTTGTTTAAAAGGTTTGAAATGAGATTGATATAGCTGTTTTTTTGAAGGAGGGGAGGCGTTCTTTTTGGTCTGTTCGTGGACATTTAAAGAAAATCATACCTACTTTGCACCTTAAAGATAGCTTACTTTTGGAATAAGTCTCAGAATATGACCTAAAGAAGAAGAATGAAGCTATGCTTGACATAGTACACAACAATCTGCAAGTTGCTAGGGCTTGTGTTTTATCATTCCATAGTTCTTTATGTCTTTAACCGTATTTAAACATTGTATTATGAAAATCATTGTAAAGTTTAATCTTTTATTATTACTTGTTGTCCTCTCTAGTACCCTTTTTGCTCAAAACTCTTCGAGTTGTATTAATATGGGTATTGTATCCATTAAAGAAGAGCCTACACTACATATTCGAGTCGCTTACTCCGTCCCGAACATAAAGACAACGGAAACCATTGTTTTTTCCTATGGATACCATCAGTATTCTGGAAGTTGGTCTTTCCCCGTAAATCCAGGTGAAACGCATTATGCAAATTTGGATATTCCTTCGGGGTTAATATCTCATGAGATAATGCTTAATTGTACTATTGCTGGCGATCTGGTACATTGCTTAGAGGGATGTTATGTTACGATTGACGGGTTTGCATGTGCAGAACCTGATTGTCCATAAGCCTTAGTTTTTTATTAAGTAAGGAGTTTACTCCGAATGGTAGAAATTAAGGGCAAAATAGGATGTCAGATGTATGAAACCTTCATGGCGTAAATTACTATTTGCTAGCAAATAATAAACATCCTACTTCATAAATCTTATATCGTATTTTGAAGAGGAGCCTTTTCGGAGTGGCCTCATTAATAGAGGGTTTACCCTATTTTATATGATTTTTATTATTAACCGCAATTAATTTTTTTATGAAAACATTGATTAAATCTAGCCTGTTTATTCTTGTATTATTATGTA
>JAHDHB010000022.1:0-11287 GCA_020631545.1 Saprospiraceae bacterium
TCATCATAAAACTGGCCATTGACAAAAAGCGCTTCTTTTTCGTGACCGTAAGTTTCGAAACCCATTTTTTTGTAAAGACGGAGTGCTTTCGTATTCGAAGAGATGACGCAGAGTTGCATTTGTTTTAAGCTTTTGATGGCAGATGCTTGTTCCATAGCCTTTTGAAACAAGGCTTTTCCAATTCCCTGACCTTGAAACGCTAAGTCCACATACATTCCCCAGATAAATCCTTTATGCTGTTCTTTTGCCCATTCCTTTTTTACAAAACCTGCCATACCTATTAATCGATCTTCTTGAAATGCTCCTAGAATATAGTTGTAGGAATGTTCAATAGTTGCATCAAAACGTTCTTTTCTTCCTTGTTTATCACTCTCAGGAGAAGAGGAAAAGGCTTCAGGAACGTTAATTAGTGCAGCATCACGAATACTTGAAAAAGCATTATAGTCCGTGAGAGTTAGATTTCTGAAGGTGATCATAGAAAATAGATTTAGTCGTTTTTTGGAATGTAAGACGATGGGTTTAAAATAAGCAATTTATTTTAAAAAATAGCTGCTAGAAACCATCCATTATTTCTGAGCTGTACCACTAGGCAATATCGTAACAATCACTCCTTAATAGAAACCAATGGTGCAGAAGTATTTCCTACAAAGGGAAAAAATAAACCACTAATAAATGTCAATTAATTGTTAATGAGTTGTTTATGATTTCTTGCAAGCCTATGTTGAATATTGTTTTCCGGTTTTGTCTCCTTGAATTATTTGGGGATATATGACAAGCTCATCAGTTAAATTCAAGGGTTAGAGAAGGCGTATTCGCTTCAAATTTTCCTTCCCAAAATGGGAACAATTCCCCATAATAATACGCGATTATTTTTTTGATAAGGTATAGATCTTTCTAAGTCAAGTTTTTGCTCTGCTGGCCGCATATTGGGAATACTAGGGGCAAAACAACTTAATTATGACTAGAAAGAATGCTACATTAGCGATTATCGGAACGGTAGGTACACCTGCCAAATATGGTGGATTTGAAACCTTGGCTCACCAATTAGTAACAGAGTTGAACCAAGATTTGGATATCACCGTCTACAATTGTGCAAAACATTATGCTAAGGACGAGCGTCCTAGTGTATGGAATGGCGCAAAAATTAAATACATGCCTTTTTCGGCGAATGGTGCGCAAAGCATTATATACGATATTATTTGTATGATACATGCTGTGGTTTTTTGCCGTGTACTCCTTGTCTTAGGCGTTTCGGGCTGCATCTTTTTGCCTTTTTTGAAATTGATACCCAACCGCAAAATCATTGTGAACATTGATGGGTTAGAATGGAGAAGAAACAAGTGGGGCAAATTTGCCAAGCGATTTCTACAGTTTAGTGAAAAATGTGCCGTAGGGTTTGCAGACGAGGTTATTGCAGATAATGCAGCCATCCAGAAGTATGTGAAAGACCGTTATGGTAAGAATGCTCGCTTGATTGAATATGGGGGCGACCATGCAGAGGCTATCGCTGTTTCTACGGAGGCGCTGGAACAATTCCCAATTCTTCAAGAAGAATATGCTTTTACCGTCTGTCGAATCGAGCCAGAAAACAATGTACACTTGATTTTGGAAGCTTTTTTCTTAGAAGAATCTTTACCCTTAGTCATTATAGGAAACTGGGACAACAGCGAATATGGTCGAGATTTGAAAATTCAGTATCGAAACCACGAAAGTATCCACCTTTTTGACCCTATTTATGACCATGAGATTTTGAATGTACTGCGCTCGAATGCAAAGCTATACGTACATGGGCATAGTGCAGGAGGAACCAATCCTTCCCTAGTAGAAGCGATGGCTCTAGGCTTACCGATTATGGCTTTTGATGTGGTTTATAACAAAATTACGACAGAGGAAGAGGCTCTTTATTTTGGTAAAGTATCTGATTTGAGAGCAGCCATCAAGTACGCGGATTATTTACCACTTAGAATTGTAGGAGACAAAATGAAAGACATTGCAGATCGTCGCTATACTTGGTCTGTTATTGCGCAGAAATACAGTGCTTTGGTCACCTTACCTAAACATGTGAAAGCGCCTACGCCAGTCTTCAATTTTGAGTTGCCACTAACCTTGAAACGCTCATTTAACTAATTATTGCTCATGAAATACTTGATAAATATCCTTCTGTTCTTCATTTCTTGGAATTTGCAAGCTCAGCTCGTACTTACCGTAGCAGGAGTGGTCGATAGTGTTGGGAATTACGATGGTCCCGTTTATGAAGCTACCTTTAATAATCCGCACGGCATTGCTGTTGATCAGTATGGAAATATTTATACGGCGGATCGTTATAGCCATACCATTCGGAAAATAACGACGGATGGTATGGTCGAAACCCTTGCTGGTCAGAATGGTATCACGGGTTCACAAGATGGAGATGCAAGCATTTCTACCTTTAATGAACCTTGGGGACTTTGTGTTGATTTGCTTGGAAATGTGATTGTAGCAGACACTAGAAATAATAAAATACGCCGAATTTCGCCAGATGGCATTGTTTCTACTGTTGCAGGAAATGGAAATTTTGGAGTGGTAAATGGTGCTGCGGAATTCTCAGCTTTTGGCAATCCTACTGGCGTTGAATGTGATACCAATGGCATCATTTACGTAGCGGATCACTTGACACATACCATCCGAAAGATTGATACTGATGGAACGGTCAGTACTATTGCAGGGACGCCCTATTTGACAGGGTCTACAGATGGCCCAGCTACTCAAGCCACCTTCAATCGTCCTTATGGTTTGACCTTGGATTTGGATGGAAATATTTTGATTGCTGACGAATGGAATCATAAAATTCGGATGATTGATCAAAATGGTAATGTCAGTACTTTAGCTGGTTCTGGAGTGCTAGGAAGTTCTGACGGCATTGGCTCGGAAGTCTCTTTCAATTATCCTTGGGATATGACGGTGGATGAAAATGGAAATATCTTTGTCGCTGATGGCTATAATAACATCATTCGTAAAATATTCCCTAATGGAAATGTCATCACTTATGTGGGGACTGCTGAGAACTCGGGGGCAACGGACGGCGTTGGGGCTTTGGCTTCTTTCAATGGAGCTACTTCCATCGCTATTAATGAAGCGACACAAGAAATCTACGTTGGAGATGCTTATAATAACTTAGTGCGAAAAATTATTGACTTGAACCAAAGTGTCATCCTTGTCGTGACCAATGGGCAAACCACGATTTGTGAAGGAGAGGTTTTCGAGATAGATGCTAGCCCTCAGGTTTTTTCTAACTATGATTTTTTCCTTGATGACGTCCTTGTTCAAAGTGGGATCGCTCCAACATACAGCACAACGAATTTAACACCCGGTTTACACGCATTCAAGGTGACGGCAAATGATGGCTCTAACTCTTCGGTTTCTGGAGAGGTGCTCGTCTCCGTTATTGCGGCTCCTACGCCAACTATCACCGCCCTAGGAGCGACAACATTTTATGAAGGGGATTCCTTGACCTTAGAAGCTAGCGAAGCTGTGGAGTATTTATGGTCTACGGGAGCAACAACGCCTTACATTACAGTTTATGAATCAGGAAGTTATTCTGTAGTTACTACAGACGAGAATGGGTGTACTGGAAGCTCGGAAGAACTTGAAATTATCGTTGAGCCCTTTTCTACGTCACCCTTGATTTCTATTGATGGAAATACAACGCTTTGTGCTGGTGGTTCTACACAACTAACTTCAAATTACCCATCAGGTAATCAATGGTTGAAAGACGGAACAGTGATTAATGGTGCGACCAACACGACGTTTACGGTTACAGAAGCAGGGCTTTACCAAGTACAAGTCTTAGATGAGCAAGAAAACATTTTGACTTCCAATACCTTGGAGATTTTTGTACTCAAGGAGCAAATTGTTGACTTCATGGCTGATCAAACCGTGGTGGAAGCAGGAAATACCATCCAATTTACAGCCATTACAAACGGCGATTTGGATTACCTCTGGTCTATAGATGGACAAACGTCAACAGAAGAACAACCGACATTTACCCTGACAGTGCCCGGTATTTATCCAGGGACTTTAACGACGAGTGATGCTAATTGTAATGATATACTGACGAAAACGGCATACATAGAAGTCTTAGAAGCCATAGTTTTATCTGATGAATGGTTTGTACCCAATGCATTTTCGCCTAATGGCGACGGTTATAATGACCAATTTTTACTTAGAGGAAATGGATTGACCAAAGTCAAGATGGCCGTTTACAATCAATGGGGAGAGCTCGTCTTTGAATCTAGTGACCAAAGCCTAGGTTGGAATGGAATGCACCACGCAAAACCAGCACAAATAGGAACTTACGTTTACCTAATCTCGTTTCTTGACCAGTTTGGAGAAGCCATCCAAGCATCGGGACATATCACACTGCTACGATAGCAGAATTTAAATTAAAATCGCCAAGTGTTTTTCTATACCCCATGAGTTCAATCATAGGGACGCTAAAAAAGAAAATTCATGAAAAAAATAATTACACTACTAACTTTGCTATTTTCTTTAACCCTATGGGCGCAAGATGCTCATTTCTCACAGGCATGGAATAATAGTTTACAACTTAATGCAGCAGCTACGGGCATTCACCAAGAGGAAATTCGCCTAGGAGCCCTTTATCGTACACAGTGGGCAGGTATCCCTGAGCCTTACAAACATTACGGTATTTATGCAGATGCCAATTATAAAGGTTTTGGCCTTGGGATGGACTTGTTTAGTGAGGATGCAGGAGCCGCGAGCCTAAAAACGACTGGCGTTAAGTTGGCTGCTGCTTATCATCAGCAAATTGGACAAGGAAATAGCCGAATTGCTGTTGGGTTCAATATAGGTATTTTACAGAAAAAAATAGATCCTAGCGCATTCAGCTTTGATAGTCAATTTGATACAGAGTTGGGCTTCGATCCGCTTTCCAATACGGGAGAGGTTTTTACACAAACTACAGCGCTCTCACCAGACTTAGGAGGAGGATTGGAATTGACCACTAACCTAGGGCAGAAGAAAAATCGTTGGGTAAAAGCTGGTTTAGCCTTCTCCCATCTGAATCGTCCTAAATATGCCTTACTTAGCGCTGAAAAACAAGCTATTCCACTGATGTGGACAGCTTATACACAAGTATCTTTGCCCCTAGCGGATGCCGTGACTGTAGAGCCGCGTATATTGCTTCGAAAGCAAGGAACTGCACAGGAAATCCTAGTAGGCGTAGAAGGGAAATTACAACTTAATGATCCGACTGTACTTTCTTTAGGTGTAGCGAATCGTTTTAAAGATGCTTTAATCTTAAACGGAGGGGTTACCTTCAAAAAAACGACGGTAGGACTTAGTTATGATGTCAATATTTCTAATTTGAAAGCTGCTACAAAGGGAAATGGAGCTTTAGAGGTCATGCTTACTTGCCGCTTCAACCAACCAAAAATTAAAAAAGCAGAAGATACAGACGGAGATGGTATTGTTGATTGGAAAGACCATTGCCCGCAGATACCTGGTGTGCGAGCTTTAAATGGTTGCCCAGTAGAACAGCAAGCTCCTAACAAAATAACGACGAATGATGCTGATGGAGATGGTGTTCCCGACAACATAGATGAATGTCCGCAAGAGCCTGGTTTATATTGTTTTCAAGGCTGTAATGACAAAGACGAAGATGGTATTGGGGATGCAATAGACCGCTGTCCTTCCTTATTTGGTGCTAAGGAGAATGGAGGATGCCCAGTAAAAGTAAATGATTTGGATGGCGATGGAGTTATTGATGAGTTAGACCATTGTATTTCAATAAAAGGTGAACTTGCTCTTCATGGCTGTCCTGATACGGATAAAGACGGAATTATGGATGCAGATGACCAATGTCCATTCATCAAAGGTGTACCAGAAAAAAATGGATGCCCATACACACAAAACAGAACAATCCGACCAGCTAACTTTGATGTTTATCCTATTGCCAATGTTGAATTTGATGTAAACCAAGCGATTATTAAGCCGAAATACTACCACACCTTAGGAGAATTTGCGAATTATATGCTTGAACATCCAGAATATATTGTAGAGTTATCGGGCCATACCGATGTGACGGGTTCTGCTGCTTACAACTTGGCTTTGAGTAAACGACGTACCGCTTCTGTTAGAAAATATTTGTTGAGATTAGGTATTCCTGCATCTAGAATTGAAGTCGCTTCTTATGGTGAGACCATTCCTGTTGAAGGAAATGACACGCCACAAGGCAAAGCCAAAAACCGTAGAGTGGAATTGATGCTTTTTAAGAATTAGGACTAAGGACAATCCGCGATAGCTATCGGAATTTCAACTTCGTTGAAGGTATTCAAATTGTGGTTTTGGGGATGGAATGACTTTTAACCTGAGTCTCCTTGAGTGGATGGAAACCTTCTTGTATCTCTTTTTAAGACAGGGTGTTGCGTGAAATAATGACAAGCCCGATATTAATAAAATTTAAAAAACTCTTGCTTATGGCAACTCCTGAATTATATCCTCTATTATCATTTGTTTTGGCACTCGGTATTGCCTATTTATTAGTTCCTGTTCTTATTAAAATTGGTCAATTGAAACGATGGTATGACCAGCCTGATGAGCGAAAACATCATACTGGAAAAATCAGTTCTTTAGGCGGGGTCGCTATTCTATTGGGTTGGACCATACCTGTGTTACTGTTTGCAGATTGGCAGTCTTCAGAATCCTTGTCTTTGATGCTAGGCGCCTGTTTACTTTTAGGTTTTGTGGGATTTAAGGATGATTTGAGTGGAATGCGTGCAGGGGTAAAGTTTTTATTTCAACTGCTTACGGGAGGCCTTATTTTCCTTGCTGGTTTCAGTGTAGGAGAGATGGCCAACTACCTGCTAGGATGGATTTTGCCGATGTGGTTAGATGCTCCACTCAGTCTTCTTTTTATGGCTACCATGATTAATGCCTTTAATTTTATTGATGGGATTGATGGTTTGGCAGGTAGTTTAGCCCTTATCAATGCCTTGGTCTTTGGCGTTCTTTTCTGGCTAAGTGGAGATGCTGTGATGGCTGTTCTCTCCTTCAGTTTGGCAGGCAGTCTCCTAGGTTTTTTACGTTTTAACCTACACCAAGCAAGAATATTTATGGGGGATTGTGGTTCCATGTTTCTTGGTTTGATGACAGCACTATTGTGTATGAAATATTTTCAAACAGTCTCTTATTCAGCCTTATCGCCCTTGCCAGCCTTGGCGATGTGTATCCTTCCTTTCTTTGATTTGCTAAGAGTTGCTTTCTTCAGAATCCTTAAAAATGGTTCTCCATTCATGCCGGATCGTACACACATCCATCATCTTTTACTAGAAGCGGGGCTTCCTGCAATACTTTGCTGTGCTTTTCTTTGCGGATTGCATGTTTATACCATTACACTTTTATATCAATTAGGAGTATGGGGAATTCTAGCAAGTATGGTTAGTTATGCCGCTTTTGTGGGGATTTTCCAATACTTGGGAGCCATGAAGACCGTCAGAGAATCTTTTCCAGCTAGTGTTTGAAGCATCTTTAGTAGAAATCCTATAAAGTAAAAAACCTCGTCAGGTATTTAAGACCTGACGAGGTTTTTGTGATTTAATTCAGAGTTTAAGCACAGCGAAAACAACATTTTCATTAATGGATGCTGTTCGAATAGCTTGCTCATTCTACCTTTAAGGCTTGTATAGGTCGAGAAAGTTGAAATCCTGATAGCTAACACTGATTGTCTTTTGTCTTTTGTCTTTTGTCCTTTGTCCTTTGTCAAATTGTCCCTTCAAGCAAAGCATCGAAAACAACATTTTCATTAATGGATGTTGCTAGTTTGATCTTTTTTCGAAGTTAAACTTTTCTCGACATTCAGCATTCTATAAATAGTCGATTTGCCAATGTCCAATTTTTTAGCAACCAATAAAACATCATTATTATGGCGTTCTAAAAAATGCCGAACGATCTTGTAATTGTATTTTTTTAGCGTCATTTCTTCTGTTAAAAAGTTAAGTGTCCTTTTTGGGCTATTGAATCGAATGTCCTCTGCATCCACCATATTCCCAATAGCCATAACCGCTGATAACTCTACACTTGCGCGTAGTTCACGGACATTACCCGGATACGAGTAAGCCAGTAATTTATCTTTGGCTTTTCTTGTAAAATTTACCTTAGAAAGCCCATTTCTCCTAGAGAATTCCATTAGAAAATGTCGAGCAAGTAATATAATATCGTTTCCTCGTTCACGAAGTGGCGGCAATTTAATGGGTAATCCCAACAATCTGTAATAAAGGTCTTCTCTGAAATTTCCCTTGCTTACCTCCTCTGCAAGATCACGGTGCGTAGCCACAATAATCCGAGCATTGAATTTAATCGGTTTATTACCACCAATACGTACAATTTCTCTTTCCTGAATACAGCGTAGTAATTTTGCCTGCATATTGATATCCATCTCACCAATCTCATCTAAGAAGAGTGTTCCATGGTGAGCCAACTCAAGCTTCCCAATTTTTTTCGTATTGGCGCCTGTAAAAGCACCTTTTTCATAACCAAATAATTCACTTTCAAGTAATTCTTTGGGAATGGCACTCATGTTGATAGCAACGAAAGTACCTTTTTTATGAAGAGAGTTGTGGTGAATACTTTTAGCAACGACCTCTTTTCCTGTACCAGTTTCGCCTGTTATAGATACTGTTATGTTCGTTTTTACAGCTTTTTCAAGTAATGTAAAAACCGTCTTCATTGATTTACTATTTCCAATGATGGTTTTGCTAAACTCATACTGTGTTTCCAATTCCTTTTTTAAAAGCGCCAATTCCTTCTTCAAATGTCGGTTGTCTTTGAGAAGAAGAAGCGTATTCATCAACCGTTCTTTGGCGTCCTTATCCTTTGTAATATAGTCGCTAGCCCCTTCTTTTAGTAGTTGTACAGCAATCGCGATATCGTTTTGGGCAGAAAGTACGATAACGCTGATGTCCTTGTCAAAAGCTTTGATTTCTTTCAACAATTCGTTCCCTGACATATCCGGCAAGGAATGCTCTAAGGAAATGATGGATGGCTTTAAATAAAGGTTTTTGATGCATTCCGTTCCTGTAGGAAAAACATAAACCTCATGATCGGGATTCATCTCCATTATATATTTCACCATCCTCTGATAATTCGGGTCATTTTCTACAACGAAAATTCTCGATGGTTCAAATTTACTCTTCATTGCGCGGTTTTTCATATTTTATTAACTAGCCAAATTCTATATAAATGTTGCCTTTTATAATGCTTAAAAGCTTTACAGTAATACCTTAAACTTTTTGCGGTGCTGTACGAAACTTCGTTAGGAAATGCCTTTTTGGATTTTCTATAAATTGCTCATATTCAAGCAATAACATGAATTTGCTAGCTATATAGATGATCCAAGTCCATAAGGATTGCCCTTACTTATATTTTGGGGAATTATTTGCGAAATTCTCTAAAAATTAAACGGTTTGCTTATTGTTGTAAATATATTTGAACAATGAGCGAACGTAAGCAAAATTGCTATTAGATTTTTTGAGCTTCGTGACCTTTCTTTGGGACATTCTTTTACTACTTGTACGGCTGTAGGGCTTTCCTGTTGCCCTAAATCAAGATAAAATACCTTGGAATAGCTTAGAATTGTTAATGTTATTCAATTAATCTTTTTCTATCGTGAAGGAATAAGAATTAGATACTTGAATTTATGGCTACTCTTAAATGGATTTTTTAATAGATGTTTTTTGTTCGACAACAATAAAAAATTAAGCTCAGGAGTCTTTGGGCAAGAATAAGGTCACAAGTTTTAAAAAAATAGGCAAAAATGCGGGTCGAACCAGCGTTTTCCCTTCGTTTAGCATGGGGGCTACTTCGATTTAGGGAATAAATCACCTTGGAAAATCCCATTTTGGGAATGAAATCCCACCGTGGGAGCTGTTTTAGATAGAAAATAAAATTAAGTCCTTGATAAATAAGGCTTAAAATAGTAGGAATTCCTTTGGCACTGAAATGGACTACTACATAGTCCAAGTCAATTAAAACAAAGTGTATCATGAAATTTTTACTAGTATTCTTCCCATTTGTCTTAGTATTAACAAGTTGTAGCCGTCCTACGACGCTATTTAACGAGTCTAATCCACTCCTAACGGAGACCATTTTGCCTCCTGTAGAAAACGAAAAAGATCCTGTGTTAAGCCCAGGAGACAAGCTGACAATTAGCATTTGGGGGCACGAAAGCTTGAGTATCGGTTCGGTAAATAGTATTTACAACTCGAATGAAGAAACAGGAAAATGGATTGTCATAGATGATGAAGGTATCGTCAATTTGCCTAAAATTGGCCGTGTGAGAATCTCTGGATACACGACAAAAGAAGCCAATTTTTTCCTAGAGCAACAATACGCTAAACACATCAAAGACCCAGTCATAAACGTCAAGATACTAAATCATTACGTTACAGTACTAGGAGAAGTTCAGCGTCCAGGGAAATACAAGATAGACAATGAAAAAGTATCGCTCATTCAAATGCTTGGAGAAGCACAAGGAATGACGGATTATGCCAAAGAAGACGGCATCCGCCTTATCCGAGAAGAAGTTACAGGGAGTAAAAATTATAAAATTGATCTCTCAAAAGCAGAAAACTTTCATCGGCAAAACTTAGTCCTCCAACCGAATGATGTGATTTACGTAATTCCCAAAAAAGGAAAGGAAACAGGCCAAAAAGCAGCAAAAGCAGCTCCTTTTGTTGGAATTATTACAGGCATTGCCGTGCTATTTTCTGTTTTTTTAAAATAGCAGCAGGATGTCACGCTATAGCTATTTTTTTAGCGTTCTTAAGCGCTTTTTAGACTAAGTTAATGATAGATTGAAATCAAGACCCAAACATGAATAAAGAATTCCAAAACATTGTTTTACCCGTTATAAAAGGTTTACCTATCCTAGTTTTATTTGCTTGTATTGGCCTATATATTGGGAAGCAATTGATCCTTTATAGTAACAACATCTACCAAGCAACTGCTTCCATCAAAATTGATAATAGAGATGCTAGTGCCCTTGATGCACAGTTGTTCAATCAAGGCGTTTTGACCTCCTTGACGAATCAACAGAATTTCCTAACAGAAATGGAAGTCTTCAAGTCCAAAAGCTTGCGGGAAGCAGCTTTTAAAAAATTGGATTTTAACCTTAGCTATTTTAGAGTAGGTGAGGTGAAAAAGGTGGAATTGTACAAGAACAACCTGCCATTTATCCTTGATTATGTGATCCTTGATAGTACTTGTATGGATAAGTTGTTCTACTTACAAT